>NZ_JABUMQ010000235.1:0-18191 GCF_013336645.1 Myxococcus sp. CA039A
GGATGATCCCGTCGGGTCCCATCCTGAGCGCGGCCGTCTCCAGTACGAAGATGGCGGTCTCCTCGGTGGTGCCGATGGGAGCGACGACCACGTCGGCCGCGTCCACGTCCGCGGCGGGAGCCTCGCTGGGGACGCCGACGGGCAACGGGGATGCGTGGGACCTGCTGGAGGCGCAGAAGGCGCTCAGCGCGGACGGCCAGAAGTTCAACGCGGCCTATCTGCAGCTCCAGAACGAGATGCAGCGGGAGAGCCGCGAGCACAACGCGGTCTCGAACATCATGAAGGTCCGCCACGACTCGGCGAAGGCCGCCATCAACAACATCCGCTGAGAGGGGCGCGGCGAGCCATGAGCGTGGACAAGGTGGGAGCGGTAAGCGGTGCGGGCCTGGCGTCCGTGGAGCCCGGCCGGGAGCGATTCGACAAGGTGCTGGAGGGTGTCCGAGCCCCCACGCGCGAGGCGACGACCTCGGTGACGACGGAAGGCGTGGCGCGTCCGCCCGTCGAGGCCACGAGGGGCGTGGCTCGGGCCGAAGGCGGGGGGACGCAAGCCCCGGCGGGATGTTCGGAGGCGAGGACGGGGACGCGGGTGGACTCCGTCCAGACGGCGCGAGAGCAGCAGGCCGCGCAGGCATTGGAGCGGGTGGGGCAGGCGCAGAAGCGCTTGGACCACATCCTGGCGCTGGCGGAGTCGGGTCGCGACTTCACGCCGGGGGAGCTGCTCTCGTTGCAGGCCCAGGTCTACCGGGCGAGCCAGGAACTCGACCTCGCCGGCAAGGTTGTCGAGAAGGCCACCGGCGGCGTCAAGCAGGTCCTGCAGACGCAGGTTTGAGGAGCGCGCATGTCTTCGAGTTCCCTCCGCTGTCTGCTCTTCCTGTGGCTCTTGTGCGCCACCGCGTGTCGAGAGCGCATCCAACATGGCCTGGATGAGCGGCAGGCCAACGAACTGCAGTCCGTGCTCATCGAGCGAGGGCTGGATGCTCGCAAGGTGCCGGAGGCGGGCAAGAAGCCGTCCTGGGCCATCGAAGTCACGGGAGACCAGTCGTCGGACGCGGTGCGTGTCCTCGCGGAGCTGGGGCTGCCGAGGCCCGCGGCGGAAGTGGGCTGTGATGTCTTTGGTGGGAGCGGACTGGTGCGCACGCCGGTGGAGGAGGGCGTCTGCCGGGTGCGCGTGCTGGAGCGGGGCCTGGAGAAGACGCTCCAATCCGTGGAGGGAGTGCTGCTGGCGCGAGTCCACCTGGTGGTGCCTCCGGCGCCACGACCCGGGCAGGCAGGGGTGCCGTCCAAGGCCTCGGCGATGCTGCGAGTGACGCCGGGCAGTGCGGCGAGGGTGCGTCAGTCCTCGGACGTCTTGAAGGCGCTCCTGGCGGGAGGTGTGGAGGGGCTCTCCTCCGACGCGGTGTCGCTGCTGGTGGACGAGGTGCCCGCGCGGGTGGAGGTCGCTTCGGCGGGTGGCCTGTCTTCTTTGTCCAGGCTGCGGGTACTGCTCGCCGTGCTGGGGGTGTTGGTGACGGGGCTGTCGGGAGCCTTGGTGTGGGCGACGCTGCGGATGCGTCACTACCGGGAGCGGAGCGTGGTGCCTGCCGCGCCGCCGGTCCCCGCTCGTCCCGTGCTCTCGGCTGGAGCGGCTCGCAAGGTCGCCTGAGCAGGCGACGGAGAGACTCATCATGGATGCGACACGTGTGGGTCGGGCATCGCGCCCGGCGAGGAAGGGTGTGCCCGTTCCGACCCAGGAGCCGATGCCCGCTCCGGTTCCGAATCCGCTGGCGGAGCAGGCGACGACGATTCGTCGTCAGCCTCCAGCGCTCCCGTTGGAGCGCTATGCGCTGGTGGCATGGGTCCTGGGACGGGAGCGAGCGGGAGAGCTCCTGGAAGGTCTGGGCACGGAGGCCTTGAAGCGAGCCAAGGCGCATTTGCGGCGCATCGCCGCGCTCCCGTCCGCGCAGCGACAGGCGAAGGTCGCGAAGGAGTTCGGCGAGAGGAGCGACGCGGCGGCGAGGCTGAAGGCCTTGATGGACGAGGTTCCGGAGCTGCTTCGCAAAGAGGTGTTCCGTCGTCTCCCTGCCTATCACCGGACCCTGTTTCCGGGTCGCAAGGTGGAGCCCGTGGACCCGCTGGCGCCACCGTTGTTGTCGGCGCTCGCCGAAAGACTCATCCGGGAAGCCACGCGCTGAAGTCCTCGCGTGGCGCCGTCCTGGCCCGTGTACGCGGCATCCCAGGCGCGGATGCCCATTCACTCCAAACCCGCGTCACCACGAGCGCCCCTCCTGGCGGGCGTCGTGCACGAGCGGGGTGTCACCCCTTGCCCTTCCTTGGCGAACCTTCGATGAATTCAGAGACAGAGCCCTCCCATTCTCCCGAGCCACGTCGGCTGCGACGGTTGGGGGCGCGCCGGATGAGTCGGGCGCACGTCGTGCTTTCGCGGCGGCCCCGCGTGGCGAGCCTGGGGCGTGAGGCCCTGGACGAAATCTGCGCGGCGCTGGGCCGGGAGCTGAGTTGCTCGGTGACGGCCGAGGCCCGGTTGCTGGATGCCATGGTCTCACCCGTGAATGGGCTGCAGCGGCCTGCGGTCTTCGTCCTGCTGGAGCTGTCGGCGGTGGGGGGAGTTGCGGTGCTGGAGTTGGAGCCCGCGCTGGCCGTTGCCGCGCTGGAGCGAATCGCCGGCCCGGGTGGCAAGCCGGGAGTGGCGACAGAGCTGGCGAGGCTGGAAGAGGCGACGCTGGCGTATCTGGTGCTGGTGGCGCTCTCCGCTGTGCGCTCCAAGTCGCCGCTGTATCCCGCCCTGGCGCCCCGGCTGTCCGCCGTGACGATGCGACGTGAGGACGTCGTGGCTCGGCTGCGGGGGCGGCAGCCGCTGGTGGGCGTGGAGCTGGATGTTTCGGTGGGGCCGGTGCGTGCGGGAGGACGGCTGTTGCTTCCCTCACCGGTGCTGCAGTCGGTGTTCCAGGAGTTCCCAGTGGAGCGCGACACGAGCGTCGCATCGGAAGTGCTCGCCGCGGCTCTGAAGATGAGGTGCCTCATCGGACAGACGCCCCTGTCGCCCCAGGCGATGGATGCGCTCGCGGTGGGGGATGTCGTTGTCTTTGAAGGCGTGCGTCGCGAGGACACGCGCCTCTTCGGCCCCGGACGGCTGGTGGCCCGGGGCTTCTCGCTCGCGGGGACGTTTCAGCCCGAGGGTTTCTCGCTGTCCCGTGCGCGTGTCCGCGTGCATTTCCAGGAGTCGAACATGGTGGTGGTGAACGAACGAGGCGAGGGCATTCCCCCGCTCCCCGTGGACGTGGAGGTGGAGTTGACGCGGGTGCTGGTTCCGCTCTCGGAGCTGGCGGCGTTGAAGCCGGGCGTCCTGCTCCCGTTGCACATCAATGCCAGTGAGCCGGTGTTGTTGCGCGTGGGAGACCGGGTGGTGGCGCGCGCGGAGTTGGTGGACCTCGAGGGCGAGGTGGGCGCTCGTGTCCTGGCCCTGTTGCCGTGAGTGAGCACATGAATGTCCGGCGCGCGTCGCTCTCTCCTCGCACGCGCCTTCAAGTCGCGACGCTGCTCGTCCTCGGGTTGGCCTTGCTGGGGCCCCTGGGCGGAGTGTCCGTGGTGTCCACGGCTCGGTGGCTCCTGATTCTGGGGACACTCTGTGGCCTGGGGTGGTGGTGGTTTCGACGGGGGGCCAAGGGGCCCCGCGTGGAGAGTGCCGAGCGGATGCAGGTCATCTCCCGGGCAGGCCTGTCGCCTCGTTGTGGCCTTGCGCTGGTGGAGGTCGAGGGGCGGGGCTTTCTCGTGGCCTTCGGTGATGCGTTCGCGGAGGTCCATCCGCTGCCCGAGCGGGAGGAGGTGCCACGGACCTTCGCCCAGGCGCGGCGACCGCGTCCGGGGCGTGGTCTCCGGAAGGGGATGAGCTCATGACGGGCGGCCTGGGAATGCTGGCGCCAGTCATGGCCGTGGCGTCGGAGGGGGCGCTCAGCCAGCAGTCCTATGCGGGAAGCCCGCTGTCGATGATGGGCATGCTGGCGGTGATGTCACTGCTGCCGTTCGCGGTGTTGATGTTGACGAGCTTCTCGAAAATAGCGGTGGTGTTGTCGCTGGCACGCTCGGCCATGGGAACCCAGCAGGCGCCGCCCACGCTGGTGCTGACGGGACTGGCCGCGGTGCTGACGGGCCACATCATGGCCTCGGTGATGGAGCGGACGTACGACGCGGGGCAACGCGCCTATCAGGAGCTGGAGGCCGGCTCGGGCGTGCGGATTCTCGATGCGGCGGCACAGGTGGCGGAGCCGCTGCGCGGGTTTCTCGTGAAGCATGGCAGCCCCGAGGAACGCGCTCGTTTCGTGGACCTGGCGCGAGAGCTGCGTCCCCCAGAGGAAGTGGACTCGGTGCGCGAGACGGACCTCTTCGTCATCATTCCCGCCTTTGTCATCACGGAGTTGAAGGAGGCCTTTCAGATTGGCTTCCTCGTCTTCCTCCCGTTCCTGGTGCTCGACATGGTCATCGCCAATGTGTTGCTCGCGCTGGGGATGCAGACGTTGTCGCCTGGCCAGGTGAGCCTGCCTTTCAAGATTCTTCTCTTCGTGGCCGTGGATGGCTGGTCGCTGCTCGCGCGCGGCCTCATCCTCGGTTACCGGTGACTCGATGACCCAGGATGTGTTGTTGACCCTGGGGCGTGAGGCTTTGCTGTTGATGGTCCTCGCGTCCTTGCCACCCATTGGGGCCAGCCTATTGGTGGGCTTCCTGTCGAGTCTCTTTCAGGCGACGACGCAGCTTCAGGAGAGCACGCTATCGGTGGTGCCGAAGCTGTGTGCGGCGGTGGTGGCGTTGGTGCTCTCCGGGCCGTGGATCGCCGGGCAGTTGACGCGATTCACACAGCAGCTCCTGATGCTCATCTCCGAGGTGTCGGCGTGAGCCTGGAGTTGCTGCGCGCCCACCTGGAGGCGCTGGGCCCGGACGCGGTCGCCGTGGCGCTGTGTGCCGCACGGCTCCTGCCCGTGGCCTTCCTGTGTCCGCTGTTGGGAGGGCAGGCCACGCCCACCACGGTGCGGCTGGGCTTGGTGTTGTCGCTCTCGCTCTTCCTGCGGGCGGAAGGTGGCGTTGGACTGGCGGAGCCCGTGACTTCGTCGCTGGAGTTGGGGGGATGGGTGTTGCGAGAGCTGGCCTACGGGGTGTCGGTGGGGCTGGTCGCGGCGCTGCCGTTCGATGCGGCGCGAATGGGGGGGCGATTCATCGACCTGCTTCGCGGAACGTCCGCGGAGGCCAGCCTTCCGCTGGCAGGGAGTCGGGAGTCGGCCACGGGCGAAGGGCTCTATCATCTGCTGGTGGGACTGGTGACGTCGGGGGCGGTGGCTCCGCTGGTCTTCGGCGCGTTGGTGCGGGGCTTTGGCGTGGTGAAGCTGGGGGCCTTCGTGCCCACGGAAGCGGCGACGTTGCATCTCGTCGTGCTCGCGGGCGGCGCGCTGGCCACGGGACTGGCGGTGGGCGCACCGATGGCGGCCGCGATGCTGACGGTGGATTGCTTTCTGGCATTGGCATCGCGCGCGGCGCCGCAGGTGAACCTGCAGGAATTGGGGGCTCCGTTGCGAATCCTGGGGGGCGGCGTGGTGCTGTGGTTGGGCATCGGGATGCTGTGTGAGCGACTGCTGGCGGAGGTCCTCTCCACGGAGGGCACGCTCTCCTTGCTGGGGAAGCTGGCCCAATGAGTGGAGAGAAGACGGAGTTGCCGTCGGCCAGACGCCTGCGTGAGGCGCGCCGCAAGGGGCAGATTCCCCGCAGCCGGCTGTTGTCCTCCAGCGCGGTGATGTTGGGGGGCGTGCTCGGGTTCATCTCGGGCGCCCCCGGGATGTTCGAGCGTCTTCAGGAGTGGACGTCGCGGCTGTTCCTGGCGCAGCAGCCGGAGGGCGCCTGGGAGGAAGGGCTCTGGATTTTCGTGCGCCTGAGTGCGCCGGTGCTGGGAGGCGCGTTCGCGGCGTCACTGGCGGTCTCCGTGGCTACCGTGGGATTCGAGGTGAACCCGAGCCATGTGGCGCCGAAGCTGGAGCACGTCAGTTTCTCCTCCGGACTGAAGCGTCTCTTCAGCGTGAGACCGTTGAAGGAGCTGGGCAAGGCGCTGCTGGTGGTGTGGGTGGTGGCGATTCTTGTCTGGGGCGAGGTGGAGTCGGTGGGGCCGGATGCGCTGCGCACCGCCTGGCTGGCCGGAAGTGAGGGGCTGCCACTCATGCTGGAGCAACTCACGGAGCTGATTCGCCGCGTGGCCTGGGTGCTGCTCGTGCTCGGCGTTGGAGACTACGTGCTCGCCAGGCGGAGCCACGTGCGCGAGCTGATGATGAGTCGCGAGGAGCTGAAGCGCGAGCACAAGGAGAGTGAAGGGGACCCACGGCACAAGGGACAGCGTCGGGCCTTGCACCGGCAGCTGGCTCAAGGGGGGCCGGCACGAGGGGTGCAAAAAGCCACTGCCGTGGTGGTCAATCCAACGCATCTGGCGGTCGCGCTTCGCTACGACGCGCGGGAGTGTGAGGCGCCCTACCTCGTCGCGAAGGCCCGGGAGGAGGACGCCTTGATGCTTCGGGAGGAGGCCCAGCGGCTTGGAGTGCCGGTGGTCCGAGACATTCCGTTGGCGAGAAGCCTCATCCACTACGACATCGGGGAGCCCATTCCCGAAGAGCTGTACCAGGCCGCGGCGGTCGTCTTGCGCACGGCGATGGAGTCGCGGGACGCGGACGGTGTCCCCCGGAGACAGACCTCATGAAGGTGTTCGCGAAGTGGTTGGTGAAGGCGCGAAGCTCGTCGGACCTCGTGCTGGCGGTGGCGATGGCGGCGGTGCTGGGGGCGCTCATCATTCCCCTGCCGGCGTGGCTGCTGGACGTGGGGTTGGCGGTGAACCTGGCGGCGGCGGTGGCGTTGCTGGTGGCGTCGTTGAGGGCCAGGGACGCGCTGCAGGTGACGTCATTTCCCTCGCTGTTGTTGTTCACCACGTTGTTCCGACTGGCGCTCAATGTCTCGTCCACGCGGCTGGCGCTCGCGGAGGGGCACGCGGGCGAGGTCATCCAGGCGTTTGGTGAGTTCGTCGTCCAAGGAGACTACGTGGTCGGCGGCGTGGTGTTCGCCATCCTTTCGCTGGTCCAGTTCCTGGTGGTGGCGAAGGGCGCGGAGCGTGTCGCGGAGGTGTCCGCGCGCTTCACCCTGGACGCGATGCCGGGCAAGCAGATGTCCATCGACGCGGACCTGCGAGCGGGGGCCATTGACCAGGCCCAGGCACGGAAGCGGCGGAGGGACCTGGAGCGGGAGTCTCAGATGTTCGGCGCCATGGATGGCGCGATGAAGTTCGTGAAGGGAGACGTCATCGCGGGCCTCGTCATCGTCGCGGTGAACCTGCTGGGCGGCTCGCTCATCGGCGTCCTGCAGGGAGGGATGACGTTCTCGGAGGCCGCGGCGACCTTCGCGCTCATCGCCATCGGAGATGGCCTCGTGTCCCAGGTGCCGTCCCTGTGCATCACCGTGGCGGCGGGACTCGTCGTCACGAGGGTGGCGTCGGAGCGGGAGGAGGACTCGCTGGGCTCGGAGATTGGCTCGCAGTTCTTCGGTGAGGCCCGGACACTCTGGGTCGTGGCGGGATTGTGTGTGGCGCTCGCGTTGATGCCGGGCATGCCGCACCTGACCTTCTTGCTGCTGGCGGCGGGACTGGTGGGACTCGGGCGCGTCCTGCAGCGAGGACTGCCCCGAGAGGGCGCTGCGACGCGCGGCGGGGGTGCGACGGGGTCCAAGGAAGGAGCCGAGGAGAAGGCGGGGGCTGCTCCGGAGAGCGCCGTGGTGCCCGTGGGAGTGTCTCCTCTCACGCTTGACCTCGCGCCGGACCTGACAGTGCTGGCGGAGTCGGCGGCTGGGGCTTTCGTGCACCAGACCTTGAACGCCGTGCGCGACGAGCTCTTCTTCGAGCTGGGCGTGCGCATCCCTGGCATCCGGGTGCGGACCCAGGCGGCCTACCTGGGCACCGGGGAGTACCGCATCCTGGTGGACGAGGTGCCGGCGGGAGGCGGGCAGCTGAGTGTGGGCGTGCTCTATGCGATGGCGCCTCCCGACGAACTCGCGTTCCTCCAGGTGAAGGCGGAGGCCGCGGTGGAACCGTCGACGGGCAGGACCATCAGCCGCGTCCCTGAAGCGGGGCGAGGACCCGTGGAACTCGCCCAGGTCCCGGTCCTGCGGCCCGAGGAACTGCTCGCGGACCATCTGAGAGGCGTTTTGCGGAGCCGGGCCGCGGACCTGCTGGGCCTTCAGGATGTCCAGGGGCTGCTGGATGGCCTGGAGACTCGTGCTCCCATGCTGGTGAAGGAAGCGCTGCAGAAAGTCCCTCTGCCGCTGCTGGCGGACGTGCTGCGAAAGCTCCTCCAGGAAGGCGTCAGCATTCGAGACCTGCGAGCCATCCTGGAGGCGCTCGTCTCACCCACCACGGAAGGAGACGCCTCCGCGCTCGCCGAGCGCTGTCGTCAGGCCCTGCGCCGCTACCTCAGTCACAAGTTCGCGCCCACCGGGCCGCTGTATGCGTACCTCGTGGACCCGGAGGTGGAAGAAATCCTGCGGTCCACCGGACCTCGGGGACCCGCGCCAGACCCGGACCGGGTGGCGGAAATCCTGGAAGGCGTCCGACAGGTGGCGACAGGAGGAAGGGCGGTGCTGCTCACCGCGCCAGACGTCCGGCGGTCACTGCGAAGGCTTTGCGAGGGAGCGTTTCCGGAAGTGGCCGTGCTCACCTATGGGGAGCTGGACGGCGCCCTTCAGATTCGTCCCATCGGCAGGCTTTCGCCCGTGCCGATGGGGTCCTGAGTCGACTCAGAGGCCCGTGCCGGTGCTGCCGGGGCTCTTGCTCTCGGGGGAAGGCAAGTCGCTCTGGGCCTGCTGGGGGGCGGGGCGGTTGACCCGGTCCCTCAGCTCCTTGCCCGTGCGGAAGAGCAGGCCCCGCTTGGGCTTCACCGGGATGACCTGACCTGTCTTCGGGTTGCGTCCCTGGTAGCCCTGGTAGTTCTTCACGTGGAAGGCGCCGAGGCCGCGAATCTCGATGTTCTCACCGCGACAGAGGGCATCCTTCATCGACTCGAAAATCGTCTCGATGGTGGCCTCAGCCTGCTTCTGCGTCACGCCCCGCTTGGCCACGAGGATGTTGATCAGATCGGACTTGAGCATCGGACGCTCCCGCAAACCCGGTGACCCCTTGGCGACAGGGCACTCTGGCCCGTGGTGAATCAGGAAAACATAACAGAACGCGCCGGCACTGCAAGCAGGGTGGACTCCCAACCACCTAGAAACTTTACGGATTTCCGCCTGCCGCCACCTTGGTGGGGGCAGAAGGGGCCGTGTCCGCCAATCCAGGCCGCAAGGGGACCACCAGGTCGGTCCACCGTGTCTGACGCAGGCGCTCGACGCCGAGGCAGTCCGCCTCCTGGAAGAAGTGCTCCACCTGCTCGAAGCCCGCGGCTCGCGGTCCATCCCAGGTATCCGCGCCTCCGGAAATCATCACCCCGTGCACGGCGAGGGTGGTGTCCGCGAGGGTGAGTGAGGCTGGATCCCTCGCGGGCCGCAGTCCTCCCCGGCGTTGGCGCTCCAGCAGCCCCGCGGCCTCCATGCGGTCCACGACTTCGTGGACGAGCGACTCGGGGACGCGAAGCCGGGTCGCCAGCTCGCGGGGCGTGGGAGCAGGCCCCCCATCCACCCACGTCAGCGTGGTCTCCTGGGCGATGCGGGAGGCCACCAGCTCATGGGCCCGGGGGTGGGTGCCGAACGCGAAGAGGGAGTCGCGGAAGGCGGTGTGCTCGACGGCGTAGGAGAGCCGCGCGCCGAAGAGCAGCAGCAGCCAGCTCACGTAGACCCAGGCGAGAAAGAGGGGAAGGGCGCTCAGCGAGGCATAGAGCAGGTTGTAGCGGAAGCTCCGTGCGGCGAACTCGGCGTAGAGGGACTTGGCGACCATCCACCCGAGCCCGGCGACGAGTCCTCCCGCGAGGGCGGAGCGCACCCGGACGTGCGCATAGGGCGTCCAGAAGTACAGCATCGTCAGCCCCACCACCGCGACGAGCGTGGTGCCCAGGGCGATGAAGGCTCCGGGATACGGCAGGCTCTGCAAGACGCCTCGTACCGCCCGGGTCCCCGTGAAGGACGCGGCCAGGAAGATGGGCCCCAGCAGCAACAGGCCGGCGTAGATGAGCAGGCGGATGCCCCACGGGCGCTGGCGGCGGATGCCCCACAGCTCGTTCACCGCGCCGTCGATGTGGCGCAGCAGCGAGCCCGCGGACAGGAGGATGGCCAGGAAGCCGATGCTGCCGATGGCCACCGAGTTGCTCTGGTCGAGGAGCCGGTTGAGCACCGCGGCGGACTTCTCCTGGACGCCTGGTGCGAGCAGCTCGCGGACGACGGAGCGCAGCCGTTCCTCGAAGCGGTCCTGGTGGAAGGCATTCAGCAGGACCAGGCCGACCGTCAGCAGGGGCACCAGCGAGAACATGCTGATGTAGGTGAGGGCGGCCGCGCGAAGCCGGAGGTTCTCTCCCCGAAACCCCTGGCCCACGGTCCTCGCGGCGAGCACGGTGTCCGTCGCGAAGCGGCCCACCGGAGTGCCCTCGATGGGGGCCCAGACGCGCAACGCCCAGGCTCGTGCCCGGTCTCGGGTGTTTCGCAGCCATGAAAGCGGAGTCTGGGCCACGGCCGCTCTCAGGTACGCCAGCCCACGAAGGGGCGCGCCCCTCGGAGGAAGGGGAGAAGGGGGTGGCGACAGGAGGTCTCGAGCGGAGCGGAGATGAGGGTCATCCGGGACGGAAGTGGGGCAGGGACGTCGACGACGCTCCGCGACATGGGCGGCAAGGCTAGCCAAACCCGAGCCTCCTGGGCCAGCCCACCCCAGTGACGAGGGTGACTGGGGCACACCGTCCGACATCCCCGCCCGGCCCCAAGGGTAGGGCCAGGACGTGAGGCCGCCGCTCTCATGGCCCTCGAGTCGGAGGTGAGGTGCCTCGGCCGCGAAGTCGTGGCTCCCGAGGGGCACGACGGAAGGCCTGGTGCCAGGTTCGAACCCTGTCACCGACGAGCCGTGGACCTTGGTGTGGGAAGGCTTGCCCGGATACCTGGCGCCGGTTTGGCGAGATGCCTCAGGGGAGTTTTGGGCGCTGGCCTGGCGAAGCCTTGCGTGAAGACTCCTGCCCGCCTTTGGGCGAGGCCGGGCGCAAGCGACTGGCTCTGGCGAATGAGACCTTGCTGGCTCTCGAACCCGCCCTGGCTTCGAGCGCGGGATGCGCCGCCCTCGGGACAGAGGGCGGCGCCAATCTCAACCCTCACCCCTCAGCGAGGTGAGGGTTCGATGGGGTGGGGATGCGATGGCATCACCCACTCCACCGTGAAGCATCAGGTCGTGCCGCCCGAGGGGTCCGAGCCGCCCTGACCAGAAGCCGGAGGCGTCGAGCCGCCGCCACCGCTCTCGCCGCCACTTCCTCCGGACGTACCCTGGCCACCGCCGCGCTCACCGCGACGCTCGCCGCGCTCACCACGTTCGCCGCGCTCCGCACGTTCCCCGCGCTCACCACCGCGGTCGGCACGCTCGCCGCGCTCACCACCACGGTCCGCACGCTCAGCACCACGTTCGCCGCGCTCGCCGCCACGGTCCGCACGCTCGCCGCCGCGCTCAGAACCACGGTCCGCACGCTCGCCGCCACGGTCCGCGCGCTCACCACCACGTTCGCCGCGCTCGCCGCTCCGGTCTCCGCGAGGACGGTCGCCGCCACGCTCCGGGCGTCGGCCGCCACCGCCGCCACCACTACCACCGCCGCCACCGCTGCCGCCGCCGCGGTCATCTCGCCGGTCGCCGCCCCGGTCCCGGTCCCTGCCACCGCCTCGGCGGTTCTGGTCCTGGCGTCCGAAGCCACCGCTGTCCGGCTTGCGATGCTGCATCGCAAGCTCGCCATCACCCGAGCCCGGTGACGACGCCACCTTGTGCTCCGGCCCCGTGGCCGAGCGTCCGTAGATGTCGTACTGCTCGCGGTGGTAGTTCTGCTGCGCCTTGACCTGGATGGACTTGTTGTAGCGGTCCATCAAGTGCCGCAGCTCGTTGCGCTCCTCGCCCTGGAGCAGGCGCGCCACTTCCGCGTTGCAGTTGATGACCAGCGTGGAGTCCTTGTAGCCCGGCGCTTCCCGGCGAATCTCGCGGAAGATTTCGTACGCCACCGTGGTGGCCGTCTTCACGAAGCCGTTGCCGTCGCAGTACGGGCAGTCCTCGTGCAGCACCCGGCCAATGGACTCGCGCACGCGCTTGCGCGTCATCTCCACGAGGCCCAGCTCGGAGATGCGCAGCACGTTCGTCTTCGCCTTGTCGCGCCCCAGCGCCTCCTGCAGCGACTTGAAGACCTTGTCCCGGTTCTGCGCCTTCTCCATGTCGATGAAGTCGCAGATGATGATGCCGCCGATGTTGCGCAGCCGGAGCTGGTAGACGATCTCCTTGGCTGCCTCGACGTTGATCTTGGTGATGGTCTCCTCGAGGCTCTTCTTGCCGACGTAGCGGCCCGAGTTGACGTCGATGGCGGTGAGCGCCTCGGCCTGGTCGATGATGAGGTAGCCGCCGCTCTTCAGCCACACCTTGCGCTGCGTGGCGCGCTGCAGCTCCTGCTCGATGCCGTACGCGTCGAAGACGGTGTCGTCGCCCTCGTGCAGCGCCACCCTGTCCCGCAGCGCCGGGTCCTGCGCCGTGACGAAGCCGAGGATGCGCTCGTACTCCTCACGGTCGTCGACGACGAGCTTCTCCACGTCGTGCGCGAACAAGTCGCGCGTGGCGCGCAGGATGAGGTCCAGGTCCGGATGCAAGAGGCCCGGCCCGCCCCGCTTCTCGTTCTTGCGGACGACCTGGTTCCACACCTCGATGAGGAACCGGATGTCGCTCTCGAGCTTCTCCTGCGGCACGTTCTCCGCCACCGTGCGCACGATGAAGCCCGTCCCGGGCGGCCGCAGCCGGTCCACGATTTCCCGCAGACGCCGGCGCTCCTTCTCGTTGGAGATGCGGCGGCTGATGCCCACATGGTCCACCGTGGGCATGAACACCAGCTGACGGCCGGGAATCGAGATGTGCGAGGTGAGGCGCGCGCCCTTCGTGCCGATGGGGTCCTTGGAAATCTGGACCACGACCTCCTGGCCCACCTTCAGCAAGTCCTCGATCTTGTCCGTCCGGCGCTGCTTGACCTTCTCCTTGCCGCCGCCTTCGTCGTGCTTGTCCCGGCGCTTGTCGTCCTGCTTGTGCCGGCCCTTGTCCTTCTCCTTCTCGCGGGCGCGCGGCTCACGCGCCTCCCGGGCCTCGCGCGGGGCGCGGCGCTCTCCGGAGACCTCGGCGGGACGCGCGGCGACGGCCGCCTCCTCACCCGTCGGAGGAGGAATCAGCTCGCTCAGCGCGGTGGCCGCGTGCGGCGGCGGCTCGGGCGGAATCATCGCCACGGCCAACGCGGTGGCCGTTTCGTCGGAGAGGGGCGTGGACTCGGGGGAAGCCTCGGACGTGCCCTCCGTCGGGGCCGTCTCGAGCACCGCGACGGCCACGGACGCCGTCTCCACGACGGGCGCCGCCGGCTCGGCGGACACGGTCACCTCGGTCGCGACCACCGTCACGGTGGCCTCGGCGGCGGCCGCGGGGGCCTCCTCGACCGACTCACCGCCCGGGGCCTCGGTGGGGGCTGACGGCACCTCGATGGACGGCGCGGTCGCCGCCAGCTCCATGATGGTGTCGCGCGGCAGGGACTCGGTGCGGTGGGCCTGGTCCTCACCGGCCAGATCCGCCGCTTCCGCCTCCACGTCCACGCTCGGACCCGCGTCCCGTGCCGCTTCTTCGGCGGCATCGGCCTCGGACTCGGTGGGCACGTCGGGGGCGTCCTCGTGCTCTCCCTCCGTCAGCTCGAACTGGGCCCGGGCGAAGTCCGGGTCATAGACGACGTCGCTGACGTAGAGGAAAGCGGCCTTCTCCAGGCCGATGTCCACGAAGGCCGCCTGCATGCCGGGGAGCACCCGGACCACGCGGCCCTTGTAGATATTTCCGACGACGCCCTTGTCCTTTTTACGCTCGAGGTAGAACTCCGCGATGTGCCCGTTCTCGACGAGCGCCACGCGGGTCTCCCGACCCGCGGCGTTGATGACGAGGATGCTGCTCATGGACGAATCCTGGACGCGCGCGCGGTAGGGCGGACCTCACCGGACGGGAGGCGGCAAGACGCCGCGCCTCCGAGCACGCTGCGAAGGGAGAGGCGGCCTCCGGTGGCCCTCCAGTCAGGACGGCCTTCCCGGTCTGTCCGGGTACGGCTCGCGTCACGCTGTCGAGGGCCAAGGGGACCACCGCCTGCTCCTCCGAATTTAGTCGCTCCGCTTTGCGACCGGCACCCTGCCGGGCGGAGCCTTGTCTTCAACCGCGTTCGAGGTCCTCCACCACGCGCGTGCCGCCCGCTCCTTCCTTCCACACCCGGTCGGTGCCCTTCAGTGGGTCACCTTGGGGGGGCGACTGGAGCCCCGGCGCAGCCGACGCGCCCGGAGGTATCCGGGAACGCAACCCGTCAAAAATTCACGACTGGGCGTGACCTTCGCCAATGCGGAGTGTCACACAAGCGCCCAGAAACACGGGGAGTTTTCCACGCCCCCGGCACACGTGTAAAGCCGAGAAACGGCATCCATCCACTGTCGGGCAGATGCCGGATGCCTCCCTGGCGGGTTCTCAGGCCTGGGCGGGGGCCTGCTTGCCGCCTGACGGCTTGTCCAGTCGCCCACGCGGCCGGCGCACGAGCCTCAGGCCCGTCCACGTCGAGTCGATGACGCAGATTTTGTTGTCGACCAGGCCGATATCCAGCGCGGCCTGGCGCACGAAGTCCTCGGAGAGGTTCGTCTTCACGCCCTCGCCGCCGGGCCAGCAGACCCAGATGCCGCCGGTGAGGGCCATGGCGCGCGCCAGGGCGGGCAGCCGCTGCACCAGCTCCTGCGCGTCCTGGGAGAAGAAGAGGATGACATCCAGGCCCGTCACCGCGGTGATGAGGAACTCCACCCCGTCCGGCAGCGGATTGAGCTTCTGCACGAAGCCGCGCGGCGGGTTGATGACGGAGACCTTGGAACCGGCCCGGATGCCCAGCATGGCCGGCAGGGATGCCAGCGCGTAGGGCGTCATGATGTGCGCTCCACGATGAAGTGACTGTACTCGCCAGTGGCCTCGCCGTCCGTGCGCCCGACGCTTTCGACACGCGCCTGGGACGGACCCCGGTGACACCAGCGGATGAATTCTTCCATCATTCCAGGCTCACCCTCCACCACCGCCTCCACGGAGCCGTCCGAGCGGTTGCGCACCCAGCCTACGAGACCCAGGCGCGTGGCCTCCACGCGGGCGCTCTCCCGGAAGAAGACGCCCTGCACCTTGCCCTGGATGCGCAGCGTTGCCCGCCGCGTGCCGCTCATGGACTGAATGCCTCACCCTCTGACGTCCGTCTGCAACAGCTGCAGGAACGCCTGCTCGTCCAGGATTCTTACCCCGAGTTCCTGGGCCTTCTTCAGCTTGGTGCCGGCATCCTCCCCGGCCACCACGAAATCGGTCTTGCGCGAGACACTTCCGGCCACCTTCCCACCCCGACGCTCCACCTCCTCCTTGGCCTGGTCCCGAGTCATACCTGTCATCGAGCCGGTGAGCACCACCGTCTTTCCGACGAAGGGGCCGCCCGTGCTGACCTGGGGCGGGGCGGGGGAGACCCCGGCGTTGAGCAGGGCGAGGATGGCCTCCCGGTTCTGGGGCTCCTGGAAGAAGGCGTGGATGACCTGGGCCATGACGGGGCCCACATCCTTCACCCGGGTGATGTCGTCCAGTGACGCCTCGAAGAGCTGGCGCACATCCGGGAAGCCCTCCGCGAGCGCCTTGGCCGTCGCGTCGCCCACGTGTCGGATGCCCAGCGCGTAGAGGAAGCGGCGCTGGGTGGTTCCCTTGGAGTGCTCCAGCGACTCCAGGAGGTTGTCCGCGCTCTTGTCACCCATGCGCTCCAGCGTCAGGAGCTTCTGCTTGGTGAGGCTGTACAGGTCCGCGAAGGTCTTCACGGTGCCGGTGGCCACCAGCTGCGCGGCCAGCTTGTCGCCCAGGCCTTCGATATCCATGGCGATGCGGCTGGCGAAGTGGCGGATCTTCTCCACCAGCTGCGCGGGGCAGGACGCGCCCGTGCAGCGGATGACCGCGCCGTCCTCGTCCTTCACCGCGGCGGCTCCACAGACGGGGCAGTGCTTGGGGAACTCGAAGGGCTGGGAGCTCTCCGGGCGCTTGGAGAGCACCGTGGAGACGATCTCCGGAATCACGTCTCCAGCGCGGCGCACGAAGACGGTGTCGCCCTTGCGCACGTCCTTGCGGCGCAACTCGTCTTCGTTGTGCAGCGTGGCGCGCGCCACGGTGACGCCGCCCACCTTCACGGGCTTCAAGTGCGCCACGGGGGTGAGCGCGCCGGTGCGGCCCACCTGGATGCCGATATCGAGCACCTCCGTGGACTCCTCCTCCGGAGGGAACTTGTAGGCCACCGCCCAGCGGGGGCTCTTGGAGACCTGTCCCAGCCGCTTGCGCTGGTCCTCGTCGTCCACCTTCACCACCATGCCGTCCACCTCGAAGGGCAGCTCATGGCGGCCCTTCAGGGAGGCGTCATAGGCCTTTCGCACGCCGTCGATTCCCTCGGCGCGCACGTAGCGGTTGATGGGCAGGCCCAGCGACTTCAAGTACTCGAGCTTCTCGATGTGGGACTTGAAGGCGGGCACGCCCTCGGTGGGGACGCACTCGTAAAGATAGACGGAGAGGGGGCGCGCGGCCGTCTCCTTCGGGTCCAGCTGGCGCAGGCTGCCGGCCGCCGCGTTGCGGGGGTTGGCGAAGAGCGGCTCGCCTTCCTCTTCCCGCTTCTCGTTGAGCTTCCGGAAGTCCGCCTTGCGGATGAAGACCTCGCCGCGCACCTCCAGCAGCGCGGGCACCTTCACGTCGCCCAGCGGGAACAGCTCCATGGGCAGGCTGCGGATGGTGCGCAGGTTGCCGGTGACGTCCTCGCCCGTGGTGCCGTCGCCGCGGGTGGCGCCCTGGACGAAGACACCCTTCTCGAAGCGCAGGGCGATGGCGAGTCCGTCCAGCTTGGGCTCACACACGTAGGTGACGCCAGGCTGGCCCAACAGCTTGCGCACGCGCTCGTCGAACTCCACGAGCCCCTCGTCCTCGAAGAGGTTCGCGAGCGAGAGCATGGGGACGCGGTGGACCACCTCGCCGAACTCGTCGGCCGCCTTGCCGCCCACGCGCTGGGTGGGGGAGTCCGGCGTCTGGAGGCTGGGGTGTTTCTCCTCCAGGCCCTGCAGCTCGCGCATCAACGTGTCGTATTGCGCGTCGCTGATCTCCGGCGAGTCGAGCACGTAGTAGCGGTGGTTGTGGTGGGCCAGCTCACGACGGAGCTCGCGGGCTCGTGCTTCTGCGGTCTTGAAGTCGTCCACGGTGGGCGGTCCTTACCCCAAATCGCCCCCTGCGAGGGCGTGTCCAATGCCGCGCAATCTAGAGCGTCCCTCCGACATCGCGTCGAGCCCGTTCCCGGACGTAGGGGCCACGCGCTCGCGGACACCCTGGCACGTAGGCTGTGAATCGCGCCGGGGGTGAGGGCCCGCGAGGACCTGGCACCGGGGCGCCGTGCGGGGATGCCCGGGAGGGCACCTGCGAGGGCTCACGGACCGCGAAGCAACCTCGCGGGTCCTGGTCCCCGGGTCTGAAGTGTCCCTGGTGACGGTGGAAATGTCTGGCGACGGGCTCCTGTTGCTCCAGGAGGAAGAGTCCGTGCCAAAGGCCTCAAGATGCCTTGACAGGCCAGGAGGGGGTCAATAACGTCCCCGCGCGGTTCATTGGCGCAGGAGTTTCGACGGCGCCATCTCTTCCCCAAACCACCGGCCCGCGCCCGCGCAGTCCCGTTCAGGGATTCCGGTAGGGCTGTCCTCCTGGAAGGTGCTTCCGAGGCCGCGCGGAATCTCCCCCGGCAATCGAGCGTCCGAGTCCTCGGGCACCCCACCAATCCCCAAGCGTTCCAGACATGCGCAAAGCCCGTACTTCGAGAGAGAAGGCCGCCGACGTCGTAGTTCCCGTCGAGGCCGACGACAAGCCCCGTCGCAAGCGCGCGGCGGCGAAGACCGCCGAAAGGGAAGATACCGAGAAGCCCTCCCGCGCCCGCCGCCCCCGCCGCGACGAGGAAGTC
>NZ_JABUMQ010000236.1:0-18190 GCF_013336645.1 Myxococcus sp. CA039A
CTCCACCACCACGCAGGTGTGTTGTCCCCCGACGGCGAGCGCGAGCACGCCCGAGCCCAGCCCCCGCACGTCCACCGCCTGGGCCCGCAGCGCGCGCGTCCCATCCCCCACCAGCCCGACTCCGCCCCAGCACCGCACGCCGCCCGTCTCCAGCAGCGCGCATGCATGCTGGCTGCCCACCGACACCTGCCGGGCCAGGCCCCGCTGCTCGGTGTCGGTGTCGGGGCAGGCGGCGACGTCCTCGTCGCAGTCCTCGGCCGTGGTGCTCCGGATGGGGTCCAAGCACGCGCTGGTCGACGCGAGGAGCAGCACGAGGAGGCCAACGCGACGCTTCATGGGGCTCGACTCTCAAGAAAAGAGACAGGCGGGTGCCGCGGAGAAAGTGGCTCCGCGGCGCCCGCCCTTTGAACAGGGTATTTCTTGAACGAATGAGCCAGGGGAACGTTACGGCAGCGGGAAGAGATTGAGTGCGCTCCACGGTGAAGTGCTCGTGTCCACCGTCACCAGCCGGAAGCCCGCATCGATGCCAGGCCTGGGGGAGAGGGCGCCCGCGGCCACCGCGAAGACGCCCCGGCCCGCGAAGAACCCGAAGGGCACCTGGAAGCGCGCCGTCGGCGAGCGACTGGACGCCGCCGAGGCCGCCACGCCCACGTACACCTTGAGGTCGGGCAGCGACAGGCCCTCCGGCGCGGAGGCGAGTCGATAGGGAACGTCGTTGTAGGCCGCGTGCGCCGGGACGAGCCCACCCTCCAGTGGGGACACGTCCACCATCGGCGCGTCGGGCGAGGCATGCACCAGCCGCAGCCGCACGTTGCTCGCATCGGCGGTGAAGCCTTCGGAGAACGCGAGCAGCTCGAAGGGGGCGCCCGTCGGGTCCGCCAGGTCCTGACTGAGGAAGCCCGATGCCACCGTCAGATAGGACTCCCCGGCGACCAGCGCGGGCGTGGTCCGGGAGGCGACGGGGGCACCCGCGGGACGCGTGCCGCCGTGCACGGCGGCGAAGAAGTCCAGCGTGTAGCTGCCAGGAGGCACCTGGAGGGAAGCCGAGAGCTGGCCGAAGGCGAGGTTGTTCACAAGTTCCGTGTTGCCCAGGAAGAGGTCCACGGCGGGCGCGTCCGGCGAAGCGTGAAGCGCATAGACGACGGGATTCTGGCGGACCAGTCCGACACCCGCGGCCAGCAGGCCGAAGCCCCCCGCGGCGCTCGGCTTCTGGGAAAGCTGTCCGGTGGCGATGACGAACACCTCCCCACGCGAGGGCAGGGCGGGCACGGTGAAGGCCGTCACCCGCTGGTTGGCCGCGCGGATGCCCACCTGGAGCGCCTGTCCGGAGGGCAGCTCCACGCCCGTGGCCCCTGTGTCCTGGAAGCGCTGCAGGCCGGTGATTTCAGAGGAGCCGTCATCCCCCACGTCGATGGAGACGGTGGGCGCGTCCGCGCCCGCGTGGACGATGCGCACCCGCGTCTTGCCGTCGGCGGGAGGGTTGAAGCCCTCGGTGAGGGGCAGCACGCGGAAGGCGCTCGTCGCGTCGGTGGAGGCGAGCAGCCCCGCGGCCACCGCGCTCACGGTGTGGCCCGTGCCGAGCACGAGCGGACCGGTGGAGTAGACGGGCGTGGACGAGGCCAGGGCTCCCGCCGCGCGCACCTGGACGTTGTACGTGCCCGCCGGCACGGTGGCGTAGGCGGTGGCGTCGCCGTACTTCACGTTGGTGAAGAGCGGCGTGGACTGGCCTTCCGCGTAGATGTCCACGGCGGGGGCGTCCGATGACGCGTGGATGACGCGCAGCTTCGCCTGGTTGGATGGCGTCTGGTCGGGCGGCGTCTCGTCCTCGCCGCAGGCCACGAGCGTGGACAGCGTGGCGGCGAGCGCCGCGGTGAGGCTGCGATGACGACTCCAAGGGCTCTTCGTCATGTTCCACTCCAGGGGTGTGGCCGTCGCCCATGGGGAGCGCGACCGTGTCTTCGGAGGGCCCTTACGGAACGAGCCGTGAAACCTGGTTGGTACCGTGTGTCCGGCACGGTGCGTCGAATGACTGTCCACCCGCGAGCAGTCGCCGGGCAGGTGGTGGAATGACGCGGCGCGGGCGCGACAGCCGGAGCGCTGCTGCTAGCGTGCGCGCACCATGAACCCTGGACTGCTTCCTCTCGTCGTGTCCCTGCTCGCCGCGCAGGCGCCCGCGCCCGCTCCGGCGGCACAGGCCCCCAAGGCCCAGGCCTCCGCCAGCAAGCCCTCGCAGGTGCCAGGAATCGCACCACTGCCCGGCCAGCCGAACCTGTGGGTGAGCAACGTGCCGACGGTGCCGGAGGCGCTCCGTCAGCGAATGGAGCAGTACCTGGAGGCCCGCTCCGCGGCGCTCCTGGACACCAGTGATGACGGCAAGCAGTTGCTCATCACCACGCGCTTCGCGGACACCAATCAGCTCCACCTGGTGGAGATGCCCATGGGCGCGCGCACGCAGCTCACCTTCGCCAGGGAGCCCATCAACAGGGCGCTCTTCCAGCCCGGTGACTCGAACGTCATCTACTTCCTGCAGGACAAGGGCGGTGGGGAGTTCTTCCAGGTGTTCCGGTTGGACCGGCGCACGGGGCGCTCGGAGCTGCTGACGGATGGGAAGAGCCGGCACTCGGACGTGAAGGTCTCCCAGGATGGGCGGTGGCTGGCGTACGGCGGCACGGGCCGCAATGGCAAGGACACGGACGTGTACGTGGCGCCCACCGCGCAGCCGCGTCAGGCCCGTCGCCTCACGGAGCTGGAGGGCTCCTGGGCGCCGATAGCGTTCTCGAACGACGGCGCGAAGCTGCTGGTGGCGCAGGAGCGCGCCGTCGACGACGCGGACCTGTACGTGGTGGACGTGGCCTCCGGCGCGCGTCAGCGAATCACGCCCCAGGAGGGCAAGGGCGGCATCACCTCCGTCGTCTTCGCGCATGACGGCAAGAGCGTGTACCTGGCGACGGACCGCTACAGCGACTTCGCGGAGCTGTACCGGGTGTACCTGGACAAGGCGCCGCTCACCTCCGCGCCGGAGTCGCTGACGAAGGCCGTGAAGTGGAACGTGACGGACCTGGCCCTGTCGCCGGATGGCCGCAAGCTGGCGGTCGCCTTCAACGAAGACGGCTTCACCAAGGTGTCGCTGCTGGATACGCGCACGAAGGCCTTGGCGCCTCTGGACTCGCTGCCGAAGGGCGTGGCGTTCGGCATCAGCTTCCCGCTGAAGCGCTCGGACCTGTTGGCCCTGACGGTGGGGGATGCGAAGAGCCCCATGGACGTGTGGACGGTGGACTTGAAGTCGCGCAAGCCGACGCGGTGGACGCGCTCGGAGGTGGGCGGGTTGGACACGAACACCTTCGTGGAGCCGGTGCTGGTGCGCTACCCGTCCACGGACGGCGTGCAGGTGCCGGCGTTCCTCTACCTGCCCCGTGGCGCGACGGGGAAGGTGCCCGTCATCGTCAGCTTCCACGGAGGCCCGGAGGGGCAGAGCCTGCCCTTGTTCAGCACCTTCGCGCAGTTCGCCACGACGGAGCTGGGCATGGCGGTGCTGGTGCCCAACGTGCGCGGCTCGGAGGGTTACGGCAAGGCGTACCGGGCCATGGATGACGGCGTGAAGCGCGAGCAGAGCCTCGCGGACATCGGCGCGACGCTGGACTTCATCGCCTCGCGCAAGGAGCTGGATGCCTCGCGCGTGGGCGTCTCCGGCGGCTCCTACGGCGGCTACATGACGCTGGCGTCGGTGGCCTTCTATCCGGAGCGATTCAAGGCGGCGGTGGACGTGGTGGGCATCTCCTCGCTGCCCAGCTTCCTGGAGAACACGCAGGCGTACCGACGTGACTTGCGGCGCGCGGAGTACGGCGACGAGCGAGACCCGGCGGTGCGCAAGGTGCAGGAGCGCATCTCCCCCTTGGGTTCGGTGGCCAGGATTCGCGCGGCGCTCTACGTGCAGCAGGGGGCCAATGACCCGCGCGTGCCGCAGTCGGAGGCGGAGCAGATTGTCCAGGCGGTGCGCCAGCGCTCACCGGACGTCTGGTACATGCTGGCCACCGACGAGGGCCACGGCTTCCAGAAGAAGGCCAACCGCGACTCCGCGCAGATGACGACGATGATGTTCTTCGAGAAGCACCTGGGCGCGCCCAGGAGTCCCGAGGCCACGGGCACGAAGTAGGCGAGGGGTGACACAGGCGTACCCCTGGGGGAGGAGCGAGCAGGCCGCGTGGCTGCTCGCGTTGAATGCAAATCCGGGGGGTTGCGTCACGGCGCATGGCGTCGCGGTATGCGGTGCACAGAGTGACGTTCATGGACTGGTCATCCAGGCCAAGGAGCTTTCCCGATGAAACGCTTTCTGAGCCCGCTGCGGCGGGGTGTGCTGGTGGCGGCGGTGGTGTTGGGGGCGGGGGCCGCGGTATCCGCGCCCAAGCAGGACGCCATCAACCTGCGAATCGCTCGTGAGCAGTACAACCTGGTGATGACGGCCGACGAGGTGACGGGCCAGGACTTCCAGGTCGCGCGGACGCCCGGTGGCCTGCGGGGGCGGACGTACCTGGGCGTCGTGGACGTGAAGCTCAAGGACGGCGAGGTGAGGGGCTCGCTGGGCAGCGCCCTGGTGAACCTCAAGGTGAAGCGGGACGGCGACACGCTGGAGGCCGAGGGCGGCTTCGGTGGGCGTCCGGCGAGCGTGAAGCTCACCCCGGACGAGATGAAAATCTACATCCGGGACTGCACGTACCGGCTGAAGGCGCGGGAGCCGGGGCGCTCCTACGCGGGCAAGCGCAGCTGCGACATGGCGACGGTGCCCGAGTCGGAGGTCTGGCTGCCGGACGAGTTCCTCGCGGCGAGCCCCGAGGAGAAGGTCACCCTGTTGCTGCTGGCGTTGTGAGTCCGGGGCGCGGCCTCAGCCGCGCGTGCGTGGCAGCTCCACGGAGAAGGTGGAGCCCACGCCCAGCTCGCTGCGCACGGTGATGTGGCCGCCCATGGCCTCCACAATCTGGCGCGAAATCCACAGGCCCAGGCCGAAGCCGCCGTAGTTGCGTTCGGACACGGCGCGCTCGAAGCGGTGGAACAGCCGCGACACGTGCTCCTCGCCAATGCCGATGCCACCGTCGCGCACCTCCAAGCGCACCGTGGCCTCGCCCGTCGTCATCACCACGAGGACGGGGTTGCCGCGCCCGTACTTCACCGCGTTGCTCACCAGATTCGTCAGCACCTGGTCGATTCGCAACTTGTCCCAGAGCCCCGCTGCTTCCGGCGCCAGCTGCAAGTCCAGTCGAGTGCCCGTGCGCTCCAGCTCCGGCTCGAAGCGCTCCACCACCTCGCGCACCAGCATGACCAGGTCCAATGGCTCCGGGCTCAGCTCCAGGCGCCCGGCGCTGATGCGGGACACGTCCAGGAGCTCATGGATGAGCCGCGTCTGCCGCTTCACCTGTCGGTCCACGACGCCCAGCGCGCGCTCCAGTCGCTCCGGCGTCACGCCAGAGGGGGAGCGCTTCAGGCTCGTGAGCAGACTGTGCACCTGGAGCTGCAGCGCGCTGATGGGCGTCTTCAGCTCATGGCTGGCGATGGAGAGGAACTCCTCGCGCAGCCGGATGGCCTGACGTGCCTCGCGGTACAGGCGCGCGTTGTCGATGGCGAGCGCCGCGCGGCGCGCCAGCTCCTGCGCCAGCGCCAGGTCTTGCGCGTCGTAGTCCCGCCGCGAGGTGACGAAGCTCAGCGCGCCCAGCGTCTGTCCCCGCACCTGGAGCGGCACGCACAGCCACGCGAAGCAGCCGCCCGCGTCGGGGGGACGCACGCACTCCGGCGCGTCCTCGCTCAGCCCCGTGCGCAGCTCCGCCTCGCCGGAGGCCACCACCCGGGCGACGACGAGCAGGCCCGGCGAGGGCTGTCCGTCCATCGCGTGATACTCCGCGCTCGCATGGGCCGCGGCCACGCACTTCACCGCGCCGTCCTCGTCCGCGAGGAACAGGCCGCAGCACTCCGCGTAGGACGGCACCGCCAGCTGCGCCACGCGCTCCAGCGTCTCCTCCTGCTCCAGGCTCGTGGCGAGGACTCCCCCCGCCTCGGCGAGGAAGCGCTGCGCGGCCTCGCTGCGCTGCCGCTCGGTGACGTCCACCGCCATGCTCAGCACCTGCTCCGGGCCGCCGGCGGCGGGCTGCACCAGCGCCGTCCACAGCGCTACCTGCAGCGGCGTGCCGTCCTTGCGCTTGCGGTGCATCACCGCGCCGCCCAGCGACTCGCCCCGGCCGGCCTTCTCGAGGTTGCGGCGGAACTCCTCGTGTTTGCCCTCGGGCACCACCGGCAGCACGGTGCCGAGCACCTCCTCCGCCTTCCACCCGAAGATGCGCTCCGCGGCCGGGTTCCACATCCGCACCGTGCCGTCCATGTCCACCAGGAGGATGGAGGCGGGGGAGGCCTGGATGATGGCCGCCAGTCGCTCGTTGGCCTCGGCCAGCTCCGCGCGGGAGCGCTGCTCCTGCTCCAGCAGTCGCGCTCGCGCCACCGCCTGCCCGCCGTGGTGGGCCAGGAGCTCCAGGAAGGCGCGCTCGTCCGGGTCGAAGACGCGCGCCTCGGAGAAGGCGAACAGCAGCACCCCCAGCGCGCGGCCCTCCACGAGCAGCGGCAGGCACACCGACGCGGGAGCGGGCCTGCGCACCACGCGGTGCCGCTGCTCGTCCACCTCGGGATAGCGGTCCGACAGCTCCTCGGGTGACTCCAGCCACACCGGGCGCGCCTCCAGCAGCGCCTCCGTCATGGGCGTACGTCCCTCCAGGGGCAGCACACCGAAGGCCTCCATGAAGGACCGGGGGTCCTCGTAGCCCGTGCACCTCAGGAGCCGCGCGTTCCCGGCCTCCAGTCGCCACAGCGCGCCGCGCGCCGCGCCCACCGCCTCCACGCCCTGCTCGACGATGACCTCCGCCACGCGCTCCGCCGAGAGCACCTGGGACAGCTCCGCCGTCACCCGCTGGAGTCTCGCCAGGCGACCCGCGGCGACCTCCGCCGCCTGCCGGGCCTGCTTCTCCGCCGCGTACAGGCGCGCGATGTCCAGCGCCAGCGCGGCGCGGTCCGCCAGCTCCTGGAGCAGCAACTGCTCTCCGGCCTCGACGGGCTGCGCCGCCGCCGGGTCCTTCCACACGGTGAGGGTGCCCAGGCTCCGTCCGCGCGCGCGCAGCGGCAGCACCATCAGCCGGGTGAAGGGGAAATCCTCCAGCAGCCCATGCTGCTGCGGGGGCACCAGGCGGCGCAGCTCCTTCGGGTCCGAGTCGGGCACCCACAGCGCCTCGCCCGTGCGCAGCACCTCATGGGAAGGGCCTTCGTCCGCGCGCACCGCGGGAGGGCTGAGCGTCTGGAACAGCAGCCGGGCCTCGGGGGTGGAGGCGGCCGAGGCCACGGTGCGCAGCCAGAGTCCATCCTCGGACAAGAGCCGCAGCGTGCAGGCGGCGCCGAGCAGCGGCACCACCAGGGCGCACAGGCGGTCCATGACGGCGGGAGGCTCCAGGCTGGCATCGGCCAGCACCCGCGACGCCTCCGCCAGCAGGGCCAGCCGCTCTTCCACCTCCGGGGCGTGGGCCCCGAAGTGCCGCGCGTCTCCGTATCGGGATGCTGACATGGTCCTTGTGCCCCCGAGGCAGCATGGGAGCACGAGAGAGCAGTCCCCGGGGATTCCCCCGACGCCCCCACGGGCCCTCCGCCATGGCCAACCAACATACGCCCGGGTCTGACTGTTCGTTCTGGACGCACGCTCCGTCGCACACCGTAGGGTGGAGGCAGGCGAAGGCTATTTAGTCACACATGGACCTACCCGAGCGTTCGAATCCACGGAGGTGGTCTCCGCGTCCATTGCTCCTCCCAGGGGTTCGGCTAAAGGGAGGGCCGTGAAAGCCACCACCACCGGAGTACCGGGCGGCGAAGCGGTTCGGGAAGGCCCCGAGACCTTCAAGCGCACGACACTCCTGGCCCTCGGGGCCCTGGGCATCGTCTACGGCGACATCGGGACGAGCCCCCTCTACGCGCTGCGCGAGTGCTTCACCGGCCCGCACGGCATCCACCCCTCGCCCGAGAATGTGCTGGGGGTGCTGTCGCTCATCTTCTGGTCCCTGCTCACCATCGTCTCGGTGAAGTACCTCATGTTCGTGATGCGGGCGGACAACCGGGGCGAGGGCGGAATCCTCGCGCTGATGGCGCTGGTGATGCAGCGGCAGAAGGGCCAGCAGGCGCATACGGCCCGGCCCGTGCTCATCACCCTGGGCATCTTCGGCGCGGCGCTCCTCTACGGCGACGGCCTCATCACCCCGGCGATCACGGTGCTCAGCGCGGTGGAGGGCCTCAGCGTGGCCACGCCCGTGTTCGAGCCGTTCATCGTCCCCATCACCCTGGCCATCCTCGTGGTGCTCTTCCTGGTGCAGCGGCACGGCACGGCGGGCATTGGCGCGGTGTTCGGCCCGGTGATGTGCGTGTGGTTCTTCACGCTGGCGGTGCTGGGCGTGAAGGAGCTGGTGCACAACCCCGCGGTGCTCGGCGCGCTGTCTCCCACGCACGGGGTGATGTTCTTCGTGCACAACGGCTGGCACGGCTTCCTCGTGCTGGGCGGCGTGTTCCTCGTCATGACGGGCTGCGAGGCGCTCTACGCGGACATGGGCCACTTTGGGTACAAGCCCATCAAGCGGGCCTGGTTCTGGGTGGTGCTGCCGGCGCTGATGCTCAACTACCTGGGCCAGGGGGCGCTCTTGCTGCGGGACGCGAGCGCCGCGCGCAACCCCTTCTATCTGCTGGCCCCGTCGTGGCTGTTGTACCCGCTGGTGGCGTTGTCGGCGGTGGCGGGCATCATCGCCTCGCAGGCGCTCATCTCCGGGGCCTTCTCGCTGACGCGCCAGGCGATGCAGCTGGGCTACAGCCCGCGCATGGAGGTGGTGCACACCTCGGCGGAGGAGATGGGCCAGATTTATCTGCCGGGCATCAACTGGGCGTTGATGGCGGGGGTGTTCACCCTGGTGCTGACGTTCCGCTCCTCCAGCGCGCTGGCGTCCGCGTACGGCATCGCCGTGTCCACGACGATGGTCATCACCTCGGTCATGGCCTACATCGTCGCGCGTGAGCGTTGGGGCGTCAGCCGCAAGCTGGCGATGCCGGTGGCGGGCTTCTTCCTCGCGTTGGAGCTGGCCTTCTTCAGCTCCAATGCGATGAAGCTGGCGGACGGCGGCTGGTTCCCGCTGCTGCTCGCCGTCATGGTCTTCACGCTGATGACCACGTGGAAGCGCGGGCGCGACATCCTCGCCGCCAAGCTGCGCGCCTCCAGCATCCCCCTGAAGGAGCTGCTGGGCAGCTTCGGCGACCACCCGCCCGTGCGGGTGCCGGGCACCGCCATCTTCATGACGGGCAACGCGGACGGCACGCCGCCGGCGCTCTTGCACAACCTGAAGCACAACAAGGTGCTGCACGAGCAGGTGGTGCTGCTGACGATTCAGTCGGAGGACGTGCCCCACATCCCCGCGGCCGAGCGCGTGGAGGTGGAGCCCCTGGAGCAGGGCTTCGTCCGCGTCGTCGCCACCTACGGCTTCATGGAGAACCCCAGCATCCCGGACGTGCTCAAGCGCTGCCGGGAGAAGGGGCTCCAGTTCCAGCTCATGGGCACCAGCTTCTTCCTGGGACGGGAGACGCTGATTCCCACCAAGCGGCCCGGCATGGCCGTCTGGCGCGAGGCGCTCTTCGCGTGGATGAGCCGCAACGCCCGCAGCGCCACCGCCTACTTCCGGATTCCACCCAACCGCGTGGTGGAGCTGGGCAGTCAGGTGGAGCTGTAGCCGACGCCCGCGGTGTCCGGCCCTTCGTCTCCCGGAGGGCCGGGATTCCTTCCAGGTGTCGCTCCGGCCCTGGAGCCTCCCGACAGGTGAGGCCCCGGGCGGAAAATGCCCCGGAAATTCCCCCGGCGGAAAACCCCCGCCCGCTGGAAAAGGCCTCCACCGGCCTGGAATGGGTGCCTGGACTGGAATCCTGCCGGTCCACCATCACTTTCCCTACGGTGTTCGGAAAGACGCACTGCGTCTGAGTGCCCAGTGACGGTGTAACTCTGCGGAAACACGGCGACGACTCGGGCGATAATGGGGTGAGTTGAACCCCACGCGAGCCCTGACGCTTCGCGTCGCGTGTGGGTTCTGGGTGTCTTTCGACACACTCCTGGTGACACGGAATCGGTGATTTTGTCCTGCTGGGACATAAAATTACCGCCGCACAGGCAACATCTGACCCTCAGGTGCGAGAATGTTTTCACCAGACAGAAATATTTCTGTACTGGCGGAAGCCTGCTCGGTTACAGTGCTTTCAGGTGTCGCGCACAACCCTGTGTCCGAACTGAGGTCAGCCACCATGCTCGACGTCGCCCCCCACGCCGCCGCCTCGATCCTCTCCTCCGGTCTGTCGTCTTCCGCGTCGTCGTCGGTGGTGACGCCCTGGACGGAACAGCCGCTGCGCGACTGGTCGAACCTGGCGCCGCACACGGTGCTGAGCGCGCAGGAGCTCTACCCGCGCATCTGCGTGAGGGACCCCTACTTCGCGTTGAAGGACGTGACGGTGATGGGGCAGGGCGAAGTGGTGGCGCGCATCCCGGTGCAGCAGGACCCGGACGCGGAAGCGGGCCTCATCGGAATCGCGGAGGCGGGGCGCCACATGGCGATTCTCGGCTCCTGCGCCGCGGCGCTGGTGACGCCCAAGGACGGCCAGCACTTCTATCTGGCGTGTGGCGCGCGCGGTGAGTGGCTGCGCCGCGAGCCGATGGCGCGCTCCACGGACCTGCTCTGGGGCCTGGCGCAGGCGAGCTTCACGGGCAAGCGCACCGCCACGGCGCGCACGCTCTTGTCCGCGCCGGACGGCACCCCGGTGTTCCGCCTGGAGGTGGACTACAACGTGCTGTCCGCCGCCGCCTTCACCCGCCTGTTCGGTGAGGCCCGCGTGGAGATGCGCCGCGAGCCCCGTCGCGAGGACAACGTGCAGCGCACCCCCGAGGAGTGGGCGCGGCTGCGGCAGAACCCGTACGGCAAGGCGCTGGCCCTGCGCGACTGGCGCCCGGACGGTGAGAGCCTCACCGCGTCCCTGGGCCCCGTGACGGTGGACATGTGCAAGGGCCACTTCGCCCTGCACCCGGTGATGCCCGTGGCCATCGTCGCCAGCGGCATGACTCGCGTCGCGACCACCCTGCTGCGCAAGCTGGAAGGCGCGCCCTGGGCCCGCGTGCTCGCCAAGAACGTGAACCTCAAGGCGGACAGCCTCGCGTACGCCGGTCAGACGGTGGTGTTCGGCGCGGCGCGCCGCTCGCACGACGGCGCCGACCACGTCTTCACCTGCCAGGCCTCCGTGGGCGAGCGCGTCGTCGCCGAGCTCGACGTCACCTTCGAGCGCGTGGAGTAATCACTCCCACGTGATGTCGTAGTCCACGCGGTCGATGCCCTGCGGATGGGCCTTCGCCGTGCCCTTGAGCCCCAGCACCTTCAGCGCGCCGGTGAGGATGCCCTCGTGATACGCGGGCGGCAGCATGTCCCGGCGGACGCGCAACGTGCCGGACTTGGGCCCCGTCGTCACATACTCGCGGGTGCCGTACGTGACGGCCGCGCTGTAGCCCATCTGCGCCCCGGAGAAGAGCTTCTGTGGGTCTCCCCGGGAGATGATGCCGAAGATGAGCATCCCCGGGCCGGTGGAGTAGCGCGTGACGTTGGACTCGCCGCACGCGTGATACACGGCGTTCTCGGTCCCCATCTCCTGCTCCAGCGCGTCCGCCGCGACATAGAGGAGGTTGATGAACTCCTGCACCGGATAGGTGCGCAGGTCGGAGTAGTCCTTCGCCAGGTCTCCCACGCGCAGCTTCTCCAGCGTGGCCAGTCCGGCCTTCTGCTGGACGAGGCTGAACACCGCCTTGAAGAACAGTCCGCGTACCGCGTCGCCAGGTTGCGTGGCCGCGAGGCGCGCGGCGAGCTCGGCTTTGTTGGACGGCATGTCTCGGCTCCTGCTCCGGTCCGGGCCCCGATGACGGAAGCGTGCTCAGCTTAGCCTCACTGCCAGAGCGGACGCAGGCGAAGGGCCCTTCGCGCGAGCATCCGCTGTCGCGAGGCGACTCGACACGTCCGGTGTCCGCCGCCTCCCTTCCAGGTCGCCTCCCGCTCACACCTCGTCGAGCAGCATCGGCTTGAAACCCGCCGCGTCGCACGACGCCAGCACGTAGCGCACCCCCGCGCGCTCCCCGGTGAACCCCGCCGGGATTCCCGTCGAGTGCAGGTGGCCGTACACACAGACCTTCGGCTTGAACGCTTCAATCGGCTCGCTGAACGCCGTGGGCTTCTCGTTCGCGTACAGCGGAGGGAAGTGCACCGCGGCCACTCGCACCAGCGGTATGGGGCTGGCCGCTTCCTTCTTCTTCGCGTCCTCGATGGAGACCGCGAGCCTGCGCGTCTCCCGCTCCACGTAGCCGTCGTTGACGGGCTCGTCGCCCATCTCTCCGCCGGGCATGGGGGGCGCCTCGGGCGCCGTCCACAGTCGCGTGCCGGCAATCACCCACGGCCCCATCACCGCCGCGCTGTTGTGCAGGAACGCCTCCAGCGTGCGGAACGGCTCCAGCAGCTTGCGCAGCTTCGACGCCGAGTCTCCCCACCAGTAGTCGTGGTTGCCGCGCACCAGCAGCTTGCGCCCCGGCCTCGCGTCCAGCCACGCCAGGTCGTCCATCACCTCGTGCGCGCGCGTCGCCCAGGAGATGTCTCCCGCGACGATGACCACGTCGTCCGGCCGCACCATGTCGTCCCACGCACGCTGGAGCGGAAGCGGGTGGTCCGTCCATCCGAAGCGATGCATGTCCTTCTGTCGCGTGGAGGGCAGATGGGTGTCGCCGATGCCGAAGAGCCGCATGCACCCCTCATAGCGGATGATTCGACCGCCGGGCCCCTGAACTCCACGCGCCCCCGCCCCCTGTCTTCCAGCCTCAATCCGGCCCGATGCGAAAAGACGAGGAATACGAGAATTATAGTAAAATCAGTTTACGCCGGGGCTGTCTCGAAATGCGCCACTGCGACAATGGCGGCCATTCGGAGGGTGAGTGGAAGTAGGCCTGATGTGGGCGTGCTCGTCATTTCAACGGGTTGAAATGTTCAGTCGGATTTCTCGGAATGGGGCGGAGGGTGGAGAGGTGGAGCATGGATGCTCCACCTTGGGGGGTGCGAAGGGGTGAAAAGCGGGGATTGAGCGGCTGGCATGCATGCTGCTCACGGGACCGCGCTGCGCCGCTCCCGTGGACGGGGGCGGACCGAAGAGCTGCTGACCCCCCTCGAAGGAGCTCCCCATGCACGTGATGTTCAAGACGTTCGCGGCCACCGCCGCGGCCCTGGCCCTGTCTGCCTGCGGACCGCAGCCAGAGGCGCCGCAGGAGGCCCCCCCGGCTTCCACGGAAGTTCCCTCGGGCGCGGCGGATGACGCGGCCCGCGCGGTCGCGGACGCGGCCCGTCGTACGCCGACGGAGCTGGACGCGCTGTTCGCGCAAGCGGCGAAGGAGTTCGACGTTCCGGTGAGCCTGCTCAAGGCCATCTCCTATACGGAGACGCGCTGGGAGCATGTGAAGGGTGAAGAGGAGTTCGAGGGCCGCCCCGCGGCGTTCGGTCTGCTGGCCCTGCGCGGCGCCAAGGTGACGGACGGCGCGGCGCTGGCGGGTGTCTCCGCCGAGGCCGTGCGTGACGACCGGCTGGCCAACCTGCGCGCTGGCGCGGCGCTGCTGTCGAAGTACGCCACCGAGGCGGGCATCGACCGGACGGACCTGGGTGCGTGGGCGCCGGTCGCCGTGCAGCTGACGGACATCACCGACCCGGACGTGCAGGCGCACTACATCCACAATGACGTGTACGCGGCGCTGCGCGAGGGCGCGGGCGCGTTCACTCCCGAGGGCAAGGTGGCGGTGTCGCTGGACGGCGCCCAGGTGGAGGCGAAGTTCGCCCTGCCGAAGATGCAGGCGCTGGCGGCGGGCCCGGACTACGCGGCCTCCATCTGGCGCGCGTCGCCCAACTTCAACGCCCGTCCCGCGGGCACCAACGTGTCGATGATTGTCATCCACACGTGTGAAGGTGGCTACGCCGGGTGCTGGGGTTGGCTGGTCAACTCCGCGTCGGGCGTGAGCGCGCACTACGTCGTCAACGAGAGCGGCAGCGAGATTTCGCAGCTCGTGCGCGAGTCGAGCCGCGGTTGGCACGTGGGCGCCAGCTACGCCTGCAGCCTGAACGGCAACGTGGACTGCGGCCTCAACGGCGTGTCGGTGAACCACTTCTCGGTGGGCATCGAGCACGGCGGTTTCGCCAGCCAGTCGTCCTTCCCGGCGGGCCAGATTGACGCGTCGGCGAAGCTGTCCTGCGACATCACGAAGGGACAGGGCATCACCCGCGACAGCTACCACATCGTCGCGCACGGCCGGCTCCAGCCGTCCTCGCGCACCGACCCGGGTCCGAACTGGCCGTGGAGCAGCTACATCTCGAAGATCAAGAGCTACTGCGGTGACGGCGGCACGCCCACGGGCACCATCATCGTGGACAGCCACAACGCGAACAACGACTCCACCAAGGCGCGCACGGACGTGCCGGCGTCGTGGGCGGCGGGCACCAGCGCGGGCTACTACGGCAGCGGCTACTACTACGCCTCCACGCAGCCCATCTCCGAGCCGGTGGTGTTCAACTTCTACATGGCGTCCGCGGGCACGAAGACCATCGACGGGTGGTGGGTGGCCGGCACCAACCGCTCTGCGGCGGCGCCGTTCATCATCAGCCACACGGGTGGCGACAGCACGGTGACGGTGAACCAGCAGGCCAACGGCGGCGCGTGGGTCGCCCTGGGCACGTACAGCTTCGCCGCGGGCTGGAACCAGGTGAAGCTCAGCCGCTGGGCCACCGAAGGCTACGTCGTCATGGCGGACGCCATCCGGGTGCGATGACGTGAGGAAGCAAGGCCGAGAACGGATGCCGCGTTCCTGGCCGTGGCGAGCGCGGTGGAGTCTTGCCGCGCTCGCCGTGCTTGGCGTCGGATGCTCCGGCCGGTGTGGCGGGGCGTCGGGCGCCGGGCCGCTGTCGAAGGAGGAGGCACGCGCCATTCCGGGCGTCGTGGTCTTCCTGTCGGAGCGGGCGGGACAGAAGGACGTGTGGCAGGTGGGTCCCGACGGGACGGAGACGCAAATCACCCGAGGCCCCGAGGACGACTACCCCGGCCCGGTGTCTCCGGACGGGAAGTCGTTGCTGGTGGTGGCCGTGCGCGAGCAGGGCGGGATTCAGTTCCAGCAGCTCCGAGTCCAACCCCTCGCGGGTGGAGACGCGGTGCCGCTGCATGCCCCCCGGGCCCGGGCGCGCAACGCGAGCTGGGCGCCGGATGGCTCGTGGCTCGTGGCGGAGTCGGATGCCCAGGGCTTCAGCGACCTGGTGCGCCTGGAGCCGCGCGAGGGCGCGCCGGAGGTGCGGCTGACACAGGTGAAGGAGGGCTGCTTCGAACCCTCCATCTCGCCGGACGGCAAGGAAGTGGCCTTCGTGTGCAGTCGCGAGGGCGACCCTGAAATCTACGTGACGAAGGCGGACGGCACGGAGGAGCGGCGTCTCACCGCCTTCCACCGCGAGGACCGCTCTCCGCTGTGGAGTCCGGATGGACAGTGGCTCGTCTTCGTCAGCGACCGCGAGGACAAGGAGCGGCTCTACCTGGTGCGCCCGGATGGCTCGGACCTGCGCGCGGTGTCGGGGAGCGGCTTCTCCGGCGACGAGCGCGAGCCGGCCTTCAGCCCGGACGGACAGCGTCTGGTCTACGTGAGCCGCGCGCCCGAGGGACTCAGTCGCCTCTGGATGGTTCCGGTGGCGGGAGGCGCGCCGGTGGCGCTGACGGACGGAACGCACCGCGACGACATGCCGGCGTGGAGCCCCGACGGGAAGTACCTGGCCTTCACGTCGGAGCGCGAGGGCAACACGGACGTGTACCTCATGCGCGCCGATGGCAGCGGCCAGACGCGGCTCACCACCGCGAAGGCGCCGGACTGGCTTCCTCGCTGGGCGGCGCGCCGCTAGGTCTCAAGTGATTCCCTTCGACCCGGGCCCCTCTGGAAGAAGAGGAGGCTCCGGGCTCGCGGGGTCCTTGGGGGCCGTGGGCACGCTGAAGCAGAAGGTGGCGCCCCGGCCCGGCTCGCTCTCCACCCAGATGTGGCCGCCGTGCGCTTCGATGATGAGCCGGCAGATGTAGAGCCCCAGCCCCAGGCCCTGGGTGTCGGACGCGCTGCCCTGTCGCGTCCGGTAGTACTTGTCGAAGACGTGCTCGGTGTCCTCGCGTGCGAGCCCCGGGCCTTCGTCTCGCACCGACACCACGACCCAGCCCTCGCGAGACGACGCGCGCACCACCACGGGCTTGTCGGGTGGGCCGTACTTGGCCGCGTTGCCCAGCAGGTTGGACAGCACCCGCTCCAGGCGTCGCGCGTCCACCCAGGTCATGGGCAGCGGCGTCGTCACCTCCAGGCGGAAGCGCTCGCGCAGGTCCGGAGGGACGTCCCGCTCCAGCACGTCCTCGAGGAAGCGCACCACGTCCGTCCGCTCGCGGCGCAGCTCGATGCGGCGGGACTCCAGGCGCGAGCCCTCCAGCAGCTCTTCAATCATGGAACTCATCCACGCCACGTTGCGGAGGATGGCGTCCGTGAGCAGCTCCTCGCGCTCCAGGTGACGCTCCTTCAGGGCGCGCAGCAGCATGCTCGCTCGCAGGGTGATGCCCTGCAGCGGGTTGCGCAGGTCATGGGAGATGAGGCTCACGTACTCCTCGCGCAGCCGCTCCAGCTCGCGGTGGGGTGTGAGGTCATGGCCGGTGACGACCACGCCGCGCTGCTCGCCTTGCGGCCCGAGCACGGGCGCGGCGGTGATGAGCACGGGGGTCGTCCTTCCATCCGGGCGCACGAGCTTGACCTCGACCGGGCCCACCACCTCTCCACTCTTCGCCGCCCGACTCGAAGGCAGCTCCTCCATCTTCATGGGACGTCCGTCTGGATGGCGCAGTCGGCTCAGGTACGAGCCGCGCTTCGCTCGCGCCGGAAGCGGCCCGAGCAAGGTCTCCGCGAAGGGGTTCGACACCAGGGTGCCCTGCTCCGGGTCGATGAAGAGCACACCCACCGGTGCGTGATTCAGCACGGCCTGGAGCAGACCGCGCTGCACCTCCGCTTCCTCGTGGGCGGCTCGCAGGCGGTCGGTGGCCCGCTCCCGTTCGGTGACGTCGCGGAGCACGGCGAGCAGGCTGCCACCCTCGGGGCCGGGAACCTGGCGCAGGCGTGCTTCCAGGGGCACCCGGGTGCCATCGGCGCGCAGGCCATGCATGGCGCGGGCATTCGACAGGCCCCCCAGGCTGCGTCCGCCGAAGAGTCCCTCTGGCACGAGCAGCTCCACCTCGCGGCCCAGCAGTGACTCGCGCGGATGGCCGAACACGCGCTCCGCCTCCGCGTTGACGAAGCGCAGCAGCCCCTCCGGGTCCACTATCAACAGCGGCTCCGGTGTCGTCTCCAGCAGTCCCCGGTAGCGAGCCTCGGAGGCCTCGAGCGCCGCGGTGGCGCGTCGACGTCCCGCCTCCAGCGTGTCCAGGGCCCGCGCGGACAGCAGCACCAGCACGGCGCCGCCCGCGCTCAACAAGGTGGCGAAGATGGGCAGCTTCGCCTCGCGACCGAGCATCCCCTCCAGGCTGAGCAGCGACAGGGCCGCGCCCAAGAGCGACGGCCCCAGGATTGCCACGGGCACGAGCCGACGCGCGAGGAACCCACCGAGTGTGTCCCGCGTGATTCGCCCCGCGAGGCCCCGCTCCGGCCGCGCGCAGAGCAGGCCCACGCCGAGCAGCAGCACCGCCAGCGCCGTGTACAAGCCCATGCCGCGCCTGGGGGGAAGGGACTCGCCGCCCGACGCGAAGAGCGGACCGAGCAGCAGTCCATTGAAGCCCAGCAGCGCGACCAGCAGCGCCGCCACCACGAGCGCGTCCCGCCACACCTGTCGAGTCCCGGCGCGGTCCGGTAGCAGCAGGGCAATGCCCAGGAACAGCACGCTGAGGGGCGTGAGCGGGGAGGGGAGAATCGTCGCGCTGAGGACACCGAAGGTCCTCGCGAGGAAGGACTCCAGCGCCGGTGGCAGGCCCGCCACTTCCTGCAGCAGGCTGATGCAGGCGATGAGGCACATGCCCACCGCGCAGAGGGAGGACAGTCGTCGGC
>NZ_JABUMQ010000237.1:0-18170 GCF_013336645.1 Myxococcus sp. CA039A
GCTTTGAGGTGTCCACGGTGAAGGCGTGGGTCGTGGAATCGGGGCCGGTCCGCTTGAAGGCGTCCGTGCAGTACGCGTTGACCAGATGGAGCCCATCCGACAGCGCCGCCGAGGGCGTGAACTTCCACTCGCCCGTGCTGGCGATGACCGGATGCTGGTCCTGGGGCAGGCCATCCAGGCGCACCGTGAGGACGCATTGCTGCGGGGCCGTGCCGACGATGAGCGGCGTCGGCGAGTTCACGAGCGCGGCATTCGCGGGGGTCCGCAGCTCGGGCTTGCCCGGGGGCTCCAGGTCGAGCGTGAAGGCGCGTGTGATGCGAGGCCCCTCGTTGCCGGCGAGGTCCATCGCCTGCACCAGCATGTCGTGCCGCCCGTTGGCGAGGCCCTGGGGAGGCACATAGAACCAGTTCCCCGCGCCATCCACGGTGACACCCGGGAGGGTGGTGCCATCCAGGGTGATGAAGATGGTGCTGTCCGCCTCCGCCGTCCCTTCGATTCGAGGGGTGGGAGTGGTGAGTGTCGCGTTCTGGGCGGGCACGGAGACCACCGTGGTGGGAGGCGTCGTATCCACGCGGAAGGACCTCGAGGAGGACGGGTCTCCCGTGTTCCCGGCGAGGTCGGTGGCTTGGACCTGAACGTCGTGTCTCGCCTGGCTCAGCCCCGCCACGGGGGCGAACGTCCAGGCACCGGTGCTCGACGCCGTCACGGCGCCCGCCAATGCGCCGTCGATGAAGATGCTCACCTTGGCGCCCGCCTCGGTGGTTCCGATGAAGTCGGGGCGCGCCTTGCCCACCACGGCATCGGCGGCCGGGCTGGTGAGGATGGGAATCGCCGGGCGGGAGGCATCCACGGTGATCTGGATGGCCACGGAGGGGGCGCTCTCGTTCTTCGCGACGTCGGTGGCGGTGGCCGTCACGGTGTGGGGGCCATCACCCAGCGTGGTGCTCACAGGCACGGCCCACTGTCCGTTGATGTTCGTCACCGCCGTGACGAACACGGCCTCGTTGATGAGGAGCTTCACGGTACTCAGTGGCTCGGCGGTGCCCTCGAAGGCCGTTCCGTTCGCGTTGACCAGGGTGCCCGTCGTGGGTTTCAGGATGGTGGGGGCGCTGGGGTCCGTCACGTCCACGGTGAAGCGGACCTCCGCGGGCGCACTGGTGTTGTTCGCGGGATCCGTGGCGGTGGCTGTCACCAGGTGGGTGCCATGCGGATATTCCACCAGGGTGGGCAGTGACCAGTTCCCGCCGCCATTCACCACGGCGGTGCCGACGAGGTCCCCATCCACGAGGACTCTCACGCTGCTGCGGGGCTCGGCGGTGCCGGAGAAGCCCGTTCCGTCCTCGCCCACCACGATGTCCACGGTCGGCGTCAGGATGACGGGCGCGGCGGGGGGCGTCAGGTCCACGGTGAAGGTGGACGTCGCGGTGGTGCTCGTGTTGTTCAAGGCGTCGGTGGCGATGGCCGTCACCGTATGCGAGCCCGCGCCGAAGCCCGTGCGAATCGCTATCGACCAGGTGCCCTCGGCGGTGGTCTGCGGGGACGCGATGAGGCCGCCGTCGACGCTGACCCGGACGGTGCTCAGTCGCTCGGCCGTGCCCGAGAAGGCCGTGCCCGCGGCGCCCACCACGGTGTCGGGATTGGGGGTCTGAATCACGGGAGCCGCGGGGGCGGTGATGTCCACGGTGAAGGTGGACGTCGCGGTGGCGCTCGTGTTGTTCGACGCGTCGGTGGCGGTGGCGGTCACCGTATGTGCCCCGTCCGTGAAGCCGCCCTGCGTGGGCAGGGACCAGGCGCCGGAGGTATTGGCCTGGGCGGTGCCGACGGGCGCGCCATCCACGCTGACCTTCACCGTGCTGTCCGCCTCGGCGGTACCGGAGAAGCCCGTTCCCGCGGGGCCCACCACCGTGGTGGAGTTCGGCGTCTGGATCACCGGCGCGGTGGGCGCCTCGATGTCCACGGAGAAGTGGCGCTCCGCGACGACGCTCGTGTTGCCCTGCACGTCGGTGGTGGTGGCCGTTACCGTGTGAGGGCCGTGCGTGAAGGTCGTGCTGACGGGCAGGGACCAGGCCCCCAGGCCGTTGGCCTGGACGGTGCCATGCGCGGCGCCATCGACGCTGACCTTGACCGTGCTGTTCGCCTCGGCGGTGCCGGAGATCCCCGTGCCAACGGGGCCCACCACCGCGCCTTCGGTGGGAACCTGGATGACAGGCGCGGAGGGGGCGATGATGTCGACGACGATGCCATGGCTGGCGGTGGCGCTGAGGTTGTTCGCGGCATCGGTGGCGGTGGCCGTCACGGTGTGGGCGCCGTTCGTGAATCCCGTCCGGACGGGCAGGGACCAGGTGCCGGTGCCGGAGGCCTGGATTCCGCCGACGGACTGGCCATCCACGTAGACATTCACCATGCTCAGGTTCTCCGCGGTGCCGGAGAACGAAGTGCCGGCCGGGCCGATGACCGCGCCCTCCGCCGGCGTCTGAATCACGGGCGCGGCGGGAGCGGCGATGTCCACGGTGAAGGTGCTCTCCGCGGTGCTGCTCGTGTTACCGAGCGCGTCGGTGGCGATGGCCGTCACGGTGTGCGTTCCATGGGTGAAGCCAGCCTGGGGCGCGAGCAGCCAGTTCCCACTGGGGCCGGCCTGGGTGGTGCCGACGGGCGCGCCATCCACGCGGACCGTGACGGTGCTCACGTTCTCCGCGGTGCCGGAGAAGCCCGTTCCCGCCGTGCCCACCACGGTGAGGGGGTTGGGGGTCTGAATCACGGGCGCGGCGGGCGGCGTCACGTCCACGACGAAGCTGATGGCCGTGGGGAGACTGGTGTTGTTCGCCGCGTCCGTGGCGGTGGCGGACACCGTGCGAGTGCCGTTGGCGAAGCCCGTGCTGACAGGAAGGGACCATGCCCCGCCGGGGCCGCTCGCCTGGGCGTTGCCGATGGGCACTCCGTCGACGCTGACGCTCACGGTGCTGTTCGCCTCGGCGGTGCCTGAGAAGCCCGTGCCCGCGGGGCCCACCACTGTGTCGGGATTCGGCGTCAGGATGACAGGCGCGGAGGGCGCCGCGGTGTCCACGGTGAAGGTGCGGGTCGCGGCGGGGCCCACGTTGTTGCCAGCATCGGTGGCGGTGACCGTCACGGTGTAGGAGCCGTGCGTGAAGCCCGTCTGCGTGGGCACCGACCAGGCGCCCGTGCCAGTGGCCTGCGGGGTGCCGACGACGGTGGTACCCACGCGGACCGTCACGATGCTGTTGGCCTCCGCGGTGCCGGAGAAGCCCGTTCCAGCGGTGCCCACCACGGCGCCCGAGGCGGGCGTCTGAATCACGGGGGCAGGGGGGGGCGTCTTGTCCACGGCGAAGGTGCGCTGCGCGGTGGGGCTCGTGTTGCCAGCGGCGTCTTTGGCCGTGACGGTCATCGTGTGCGAGCCTTCGGCGAGCGAGGTGTTGTTGGGCAGGGACCAGGCGCCGGTGGTTGCGTGCGCCGTGGTGGTGCCAATGAGAAGGCCGTCCACGAGGACTGTCACGGTGCTCGAGTTCTCGGCGGTTCCGGAGAAGGTCGTGCCGGCGCTGCCCACCACGGTGCCCGCGACGGGTGTCTGAATCAGGGGGACCACGGGCCCCGCCGCGTCCACGGCGAAGGCGTTCTCCGCGGTGGGGCTGATGTTGCCGACGCCGTCGGTGGCGGTGGCCGTCACGGTGTGCGGCCCTTCATCCAGGGAGCTGCTCGCGGGGACCGTCCAGGCACCCGTGGTGGCGTGCGCCGTGGTGGTGCCGACGAAGGCTCCGTCCACGTGGACCGTCACGATGCTGTTTGCCTCGGCGGTGCCGGAGAAGTCCGTTCCAGCGGCGCCCACCACGGCGCCCGAAGCGGGCGTCTGAATCACGGGGACGGCGGGGGGCGTCTTGTCCACGGTGAAAGTGCGCTGCGCTGCGGGGCTCGTATTGCCAGCGGCGTCTTGGGCCGTGACGGTCATCGTGCGGGAGCCCTCGTCGAGCGAGGTGTTGTTCGGCAGGGACCAGACACCGGTGGTGGCGTGCGCCGTGGCGGTGCCGATGAGGAGGCCGTCCACGAGGACCGTCACGGTGCTGTTTGCCTCGGCGGTGCCGGAGAAGTCCGTTCCAGTGGCACCCACCACGGTGCTCGCGGCGGGCGTCTGAATCACGGGGACGGCGGGGGGCGTCTTGTCCACGGTGAAGGTGCGCTGCGCGGCGGGGCTCGTGTTGCCAGCGGCGTCTTCGGCCGTGACGGTCATCGTGCGGGAGCCCTCGGCGAGCGAGGTGTTGTTGGGCAGCGACCATGCGCCAGTGGTGGTGTGCGCCGTCGCGGTGCCGATGAGAAGGCCGTCCACGAGGACCGTCACGGTGCTCGAGTTCTCGGCGGTGCCGGAGAAGCCCGTGCCAGCGGTGCCCACGGCGGCGCCCGAAGCGGGTGTCTGAATCACGGGGGCGTCAGGCGCCGCCGCGTCCACGGTGAAGGCGTTCTCCGTGGTGGGGCTGATGTTGCCGGCGGCGTCGGTGGCGGTGGCGGTCACGGTGTGCGGCCCTGCTCCCTGGGAGCTGCTCGCGGGCACCGTCCAGGCACCGGTGGTGGCGTGCGCCGTGGCGGTGCCGACGAAATTGCCATCCAGATGGACCGTGACGGTGCTCGAGTTCTCGGCGGTGCCCGAGAAGTTCGTTCCAGTGGCGCCCACCACGGCGCCCGAAGCGGGCGTCTGAATCACGGGGACGGCGGGCGGCGTCTTGTCCACGGTGAAGGTGCGCTGCGCGGTGGGGCTCGTATTGCCAGCGGCGTCTTTGGCCGTGACGGTCATCGTGCGGGAGCCCTCGGCGAGCGAGGTGTTGTTGGGCAGCGACCATGCGCCAGTGGTGGTGTGCGCCGTCGCGGTGCCGATGAGGAGGCCGTCCACGAGGACTGTCACGGTGCTCGAGTTCTCGGCGGTGCCCGAGAAGTCTGTTCCGGCGCTGCCCACCCGTGCGGCGTTGATCGGCGTCTGAATCACCGGTGCGACGGGGGGCGTCTTGTCAACGGAGAAGGTGCGCTGCGCTGCGGGGCTCGTATTGCCAGTGGCGTCTTTGGCCGTGACGGTCATCGTGCGGGAGCCTTCGGCGAGCGAGGTGTTGTTGGGCAGCGACCAGGCGCCAGTGGTGGTGTGCGCCGTCGCGGTGCCGATGAGGAGGCCGTCCACGAGGACCGTCACGGTGCTCGAGTTCTCCGCGGTGCCAGAGAAGCCTGTCCCGGCGCTGCCCACCCGTGCGGCGTCGATCGGCGTCTCAATCACCGGTGCGAGAGGCGGCGTCGTGTCCACGGTGAAGTGGCGCTCGGCGACGGGGCTCGTGTTGTCGTCGGCGTCGGTAGCGGTCGCGGTCAGCGTGCGCGCCCCCTCGGTGAGCGGGGTGCTCGGCAGGAAGGACCACTCGCCGGCGGGGCTCGCATCGATGGTGGCGTAGGGGACGCCATCCAGCAGGAGGTCCACCCGGCTATCGGGTTCGGCGGTGCCCGAGAAGTCGGTGCCGCCGGTGCCCACCAATTCCCCTTCGGTCGGCGTCAGAATCACGGGCGCGAGCGGGGGCGCGAAGGCTTCCACGGTGAAATAGACGGGGTCGCTCGACAGGCTGCTCAGCCCTTCGAACTCGGCGTGCGCGGTGAGCGAGTAGACGCCGTCATCGAGGTCCGTTGGCACACGGACCGAGAAGTCTCCAGCGTCGCCCACCGGCGTGGCGGGAAACTCCCACTCCGGCGTGGCGGGGCGCTCGATGTTGCCCATGCGCAGGAAGACGGTGGCGCCGGGATCTCCCGTGCCCGTGACGACCGGCGTCGGAGCCGTCAGCGCCTGGCCGTCGCCGGGCGTGGTGATGACCGGCGTCCTCGGAATGACGAGCGCGTGCTCCACCAGCGTGACATCACCCGGTTCACCCACGCTCGTCCCCACATCGCCGGAGACGCTCTCTCCGCCCGTCACGCGGACGGGACAGCCCGTCAGGCTGCCTGCCTGGAGCAGCACCTTGCCACCCGCTCCAGGGCCAAATCCCTCCTGGGCGCCAAAGGACTCCGCGGGAACCCCGGGCCCGCCCTGGGCCATCAGCGCTTCGCACTCGGCGCTCTCCACCAGCCGCGCGGAGATGCTTCCTCCCTCGCCACCGCCCTCGGTGCCCAGGTCCCATGGCAACGCCTGGCCATTGGCTTCGATGCGGCCCGCGCCCGTGAGCTTGCGCGCCCGGAAGAAGACGACGCCGCCATCACCCAGGGGCTGCTGACGCAACAGCGCGCCGCTCGCGGTGATTATGCCGCCGTTGTGCAGCGTGCCGGAGGCCAGGAAGGCCACCACGCCACCAGAGGTGCCATTCCAGCTCCGGGCCTTCAGCTCCCCGGTCGGATGGATGGTGACGCTCGTGTACTCAGGCACGCGGATGACCTGCGTGGACAGGGGCACGAAGTCATTCAGCACGGGACGGGTCAGCGTCAGCACGGCTCCCCGCACCCGCGCCACTCGCGCCAGCTCCCAGACTCCCCCCGGGCTCTGCTCCCGGGGGCCAAAGGTGAACGTGGCCACGGACGAGGACCGCACGGGGCCGACGCCCAGCGTCTGCAACACCATCACCAGGTCACCGGCGACGAAGCCCTCGGGGGCGTCGACCTGAAGCTCGTGGTCCCCCTTGCTCAAGGGCGACGTCACCGCGGCATAGCTGTTGATGACCCGGCTCTCATGGGCCTGGACGGTCAGCGTCTCATCACGCCCCGCGCCGAGCCCGAAGACATCCGCCTCCGCGAACGCGGGAAGCGCGACCAGCGCCAGGGCGCAGGTCAAAAGGTGCATCCATCCCGATGATTTCATGGCGAGGCTTCCTGAGTGGTCGGCAGCATGAGGAGGAGCTCAACCCGGCGGTTTCGCTCCCGGCCCTCGGGGGTGCTGTTGCTTTGAGCGGGATGCTCCGGGCCGTAGCTCCGGAGCCGCAGCTTGTTGGGGGACACCCCGTGTTCCACGAGGTAGCGCCACACGGCCTCGGCGCGGCTTCGGCCCAGGCGTGGATTGAACGTCTCCGCGGTCGAGTCATCCGTATGACCGTCGACCGTCATCATCTTCACCGCGGGATTCGTGAGCAGCATCTCCACGGCGCGGTCCAGGTCCGCGGACTCGGCGGGCAGCTCCGTGCTGCCACTGCGGAAGTACACCTTGCCCTCGAGCACGAAGCGGTCCCTCGACACGTTCGCGATGGGCGACATCTCCCCGGGGTTCGGAATCATTGAACCCTGGCTGCTCTGGAACTCGCTCGCGCGCCTCGTCGGGATGGGCAGGGGCACGGACTCGTGGACGATGCTCGTGTCCGAGTCCGGTCGCGAGTCCTCCCCCAGCATGTACGAGAAGGACACGCCCGCGAGCAGCCGGAAGAGAGGGACGCCCGGCTCCGCGCCGAAGCCCAGGCCGCCGAGCGCGAACAGCTCCACGCCGTCCCGGGGCGCATAGCGCCCGCCTCCCAACAGCTCCACCGCGCCGCGTGCCTGCTTCCAGGAGAGGCCCGCGTTGAGCGCCAGCTCCGCCCGCAACGGCGAGCCCACCGTCATCAACCCCGCGCCAATCCGAAGCTCACTCCCCAGCTCACGTGACTCCAGCGTGGGGACCTGGATGACCGCGGTGGGGCGCACCAGCATGCCCAGCTCGAAGGACGGAGCGAAGCGGGTGCCCAGCCTTCCTCCCACCATCACCTTCGCGAGGAGGCTCGTCTCCGCTTCGCGCGCCAGCGCTCCCTGCGTTCCCATGGGGAGGAAGACCCCCACCTCCGCGGCCAGGTCCACGGAGTCGTCCTCCTCCGTGCGCAAGAGCCCCACGCGGGCACCCACTCGCGGCGCGCCGACGCCATGGCGCGTGGGGGCGATGACCCCTTGCGACGTCAGGTCATCTCCCTCTCGCTGGGTCAGCACGGGCAGCCGGACGTCCAACTGGAGCCGGGAACTCAGGCCCCAGCCCATGACGAACACCGCCGTCGAGCGACTGCGCAACAGGGGCATGTTCTCCCCCTTGGCGTTCAAGGTCAGCGGCTCGTGTTGATAGTGACCGAGCACCATCACCCGCAGCTCGCCGTCGCGCAGCACGGTGCCGCCGCCCGTCGCCAGCGGGCCGGGGCCTGGATTCACCTCCAGGCGCTCCAGGGCGAATGCTGGAAGGGACGCTGGCTCCTGGGCGCGAGCCACCTGCGCCAGCAGCAAGGCCGCCAGAGTCCATCTTCGCTGCCACCTGGCGCGCCAACCGCTCATCCGCATCCCATGGCACGTGACAGACAAGGGGTTCATGCGGGAGACAGCCCGCGGACACGTGCCGGGTTGAGGCCGAGAGCAAGGCACGTACCAAGGCCGCTGCGTCGCAAGCACCCCAGGCGAGGCCTCGTCATGCGTGCCGGTGGAACGCGGTTGCGTCCTCGCGGACCGCAAGCGAGGCGCAGGGCGGCGGGTTTCGGGGCCAGGGGCCCGGCTTCGGGCTGGCACGGAACGGGCAAGTGCTCGCGGACGCATGGCCTTCCAGGAACGACTCGCGCTGTCCCTCACGCTGACCCAGGGCGGGCAGACCTTCGTCATTCCCGGCGGACAGGTGGAGGCCTTCTCCGTCCAGCTCCTGCCGCACGGCTTCACCGCCTCGGTGCGCTTCTGGACCGGACTGGAGAAGGATGACGCGGCGCTCTTCACCGCGTTCTCCACCCAGGACCTCCTGGACGTGAAGCTCTCCATCATCAAGGGGGGCTACCCTGTTCCGAAGACGCCGCCGGAGCCGCTCACCCTCCATGGGCTGGCGCGTGCCCGGGGGATGGAAGCTCGGACGCACGGCCCGGTGGAGGGCGCGCCGGTGCGCTTCCGGCGCTACACGGTGGAGTTCGAGGACGCCGCCCGGGTGCTCTGGCGCCAGCACCGTCCCACCGAGCTGCGCACGGACACCACCCTGGCGGCCCTGCTGACGGAGCACACGGCGGGGGCCTTCGCGCTGGACTGTGACTGGGACGTGCTCGACGAGAAGCGGCCCCTCATCTGTCTCGCGCTGGGAGAGGACGCGCCGGGCGTGGGCTTCCATGACTTCGTCGCGTGGCTTGCGGCGAGCCGGGGCGGCGTGTGGACCTATGACAGCGTGAAGGACCGTTATGCGCTCCTGGGCCGCAAGGCGCCCGTGGGCACGGCCGCGCCCCTGTCACGCGAGAAGGTGGAGCGGGTGGAGGTGGTGATGCCGGCCGTGCCCAGGCACGCGGCTCGGGTCCTCAATGTCTCCGCGCTCAAGCCCTCCACGCTGGATGTCCCGGCGACCGTGGGAGTCGTGGGGCTCCATCAGGACCATCTGGTGCGCACGCCCATCGTCTCCCAGGTGGAGCAGCGGCAGACGCTGGAGGTCTCCCGCCTGCGCGTCCCCCAACGACGGATGCGACTCACGTTCCGCCACTACCCCACCGTCGCGGTGAATCCCGGCGCGGGGATTCGACTGGAGGGCGTGCTGTGGGGCAGCGCGGCCGTGGGGATGGGGGAGGACCTGCGCTCCGTGGAGCTGAAGCTGGAGGCTCGGACGCTCAACGAGGGGCCTCACGCGGGGCTTCAGACTCAGGACGCGGGCTTCACGGTGGAGATGTCGCTCCTGGTGGAGCGCACGACGGACACCACGGTGACGCTGCCGGTGCATCGGACGCCGCGATATCCCATCCACGTCGAGGGCAAGGTGCTCAGCCCTGGAGGCGGGGAGAAGGACCGCATCTATCTGCTGTCGGAGGACAAGAAGACCTCGGTGCTCACGTGGCGGGTGACGGTGCCGCTGTGGAACAAGGCGGTGAGCGTGCCGGCCGAGCCGGGCTTCTTCCCCGGACACTTCTACTTCCCGCCGTACAAGAACGCGCGCGTGCTGGTCGCGCTGCACTTCGACCGGGCGGAACTGCATCGTCACCTCGACTGGGCTGACGCCGCGCGGCTTCCCCAGGCAGGGCAGGGGGACGGAATCCTGCTGGGGAAGAACGACACCAGTCAGACGTCCATCGTCCACGACTACCAGGACATGAAGCCCGTGTGGCACCTGCGCCGGGTCTCCGGTCCGGACACCGAGACGGTGCGCATGGCCGAGGGCGTGATGATGTTCCGCACGAAGGAGGAGCCCGGCGCCGCCGCCGCCGAGTCCACCTACGATGTCTCGCCGCAAGTCGAGACGGCGCGCGCGGACCTCACGGCGGGCGTGAGCGGGGCCATGGGCGAGACGACCGCCGCGTACAAGACGGCGGCCGGTGCCTCTCAAGCGAAGCTGGACGGCGCCACGGCGGAGATGCAGGCGAAGCTGGAGGCCGCACAGGCGGCGGTGAACGCGAAGGTGGCCGAGACGCGGGCCGCGCTCAACGGTGCCCTGTCGGGACTCAACGGGAGCACCGCTCCGCTGGATGGCGCCGCGGCCGAGGCACGCGTGGCGCTGGAGCGACTCAAGTGACGCGCGAGGACCTGTCGCCCGGGCACGGCCCATGGGCGCGAGTGACGTGGGGCCTCCATGCGTGGGCCCGGAGCCGAAGGGAGGTCGAACCGTGAAGGCATTGCTGGGGACGCTGACGGAGCTTCGAGGCGACCTGGAGTCGTGCGGGGCGGGCTGCACGGCGCGCGTGGGCTCCTCGCGCACGGCCGTCGAGTCCGTGGGAAATGGCATCGATGCCCTCATCACGTCGATTCGTCCCGAGCTGGAGCCCGTGCTCGCGGCGCTCCTGGGGCGCATCGACGCGCTCGACGCGAAGCTGGCGTCGCGAAAGGACGACGCGGACGCGGCCACGCTGCGCGCGGAGTTGTCCCCCCTGCGCACCCAGGTGGATGGCGCTTCCGTATCGATGGCGTCGTCGTTGGCCGCGCTGGAGGGGAGCGTGGGCTCGCCACTGCGTTCGAGCCGCGAGGGCGCGGCGACGTCGCTGGGCACGCTCGAGTCGACGATGTCCGGGCAGGTCGAGTCCCTGCTCTCGCAGGTGGAGACGGTGGAGAAGGCCGTCGTGCCCGCGCAGGCCCAGGTGGAAGGCATCATCACCCAGGCGAGCGAGGCGCTGGATGCCCTGGTGAAAGGCGCGGTCGCCGCCGTCGCCGCCATCCGCGAGCCGCTGCAACAGGCGGTCAACACCGCGCTCGCGACGCTGGAGTCCGTCCTCACGCAATTGGCCACGGTGAAGGAGCAGGTGCTGTCGCTCTTCACTCCGCTGCCCGCGGTGCTGGAGCAACTCCAGACGCTGTATCAGACGCTCGTCGGCTCGCTGGAGGCGCTGCTCACGCGCGTGAGTACGCTGTTGGATGCGATTCCGGCGGCGAACCTCCCCAAGCCGCTCGTGACTCCGGCGGTGCAGTCCATCCAGCAGGTGGTGACGCAAATCACCACGCAGCTCGGCACGTTCTCCTCGCAGATGGCGACGCAGATGCAGTCGCTCCAGGAGCAGGTGCTCACCCAGGTGGACACGGTGCGGACCCAGGCGCTCCAACAGGTGGACACGCTCCAGCAGCAGCTCGTGCAGCAGGTCGACTCGCTGAAGCAGGCCGTTCTCTCACAGGTGCAGCCCGCGAGCGCGCAGATGGATGCCGCGGTGTCCGCCGCCGTCACGCAGGTGGGGACCGCGAGGGACCAGGCCGTCGCGCAAGTCTCGGCCATCCAGGACCAGATGGCTGCTCAGGTGGAGGCGGTGAAGTCCCAGGTGAAGGCGCGGCTCCCTGCGCTGGAGCAACAGGTCGACGCCGGGGCCCAGGCCGCCCAGGCTCAGATGGAGGCCGCGGGCGCTTCCGCCGAGGAGCAGGTCACCACGGCGCGCACGGGTTTGAAGTCCCAGGTGGATGGCGTGGCGGGCACCGTCGGTGCGTCGCTCGACTCACTGGAGGCGCGGATGGCGCTGCCGCCACCTCCCGTGACACCAGGGCCCGGAGGCCCGCTCCGGGCGTGAGTCGCTGTCAATCCGTCGGGTGATTCCGAGACAAGGGGTTGTCGCGGACATGCGACAACTCGCACGAATCCAGGCTCGTAGTCGTTCGAGAGACACTTCTCGACGGAGCCTGGTCGGATGTTCCAGGACCCTGGGCGTTACAACTCCCCGAACAGGTTGGCCAGGAAGTTACCGACGGGCACGCGCGGGGGCATCACCCGGGTGTCGTAGATCTTCACCTCGCCCGCGGAGGCGAAGTAGTCGGTGGCGACCAACGCGCCGCCGACGCGCACGGGGTTGGGGACTGGGATGATGTTGAACGTGCCCGGGGTCTCCAGGGCGACCGTCGCCGCCCCGTTCCACTGCTTCAGTTCGATGGCGGGCGGCGCGCTCGCCTGGGTGCGCAGGCCGTCGACGTTGAAGACATACCCGGTGTTCACGACGCGGACGGCGGGGTCCTTGATGTCCATCCCGGCGGAGGGGATGACTTGAATCATCGGCTCGATGGTGTCGATTCCCTCCGGGCTGTTCTTCATGCGCCGCTGCAAGTGGTCCAGGCAGACCTCCACTCCGATGCAGACCTCGTTGATGTCCTCGTGGGCATCGCCGAGCCGGAAGATGCAGCCACCCTGCAAGGAGTTGGTGGACCACTCGTCGCGGTTCTGGCTTCGGGTAGGGGCCTGGGACAAGGCGTCGTGAGAGCCCAGGGTGGGCACCGTGGTGCGGTACTTGTTGACGGAGCCGAGCAGGCTCATTCCGCGCGTGTCAACGTGTCCGATGCGAGCCCAGGCGGCATCGAAGGTCGTCGTCGTCTCGTTGATGTAGTCGATGCCGGAGACGTATTCCTTGTAGACGAGCCGCTCGTGCTTTCCATCCGGGTTCAGGAAGCCCCCTTGTTGGATGAGCGCGATGTTGAAGACCTCGACGCCCGTCTTCCTGTTGGGCACCACGGGGTCCATCACATCCATGTACCCGATGATGGTCCCGAGGACGAACAGCCAGTTCCTGAACCGGTCCGGCCGCGCATTGAACGACCACTTGCGGAAGTCCTTGAGCACGTCGGCGATGAGCTCCAACGGGTAGCCGCCGCGGACGCCCCGGAAGAAGAACTCCGGCATCACGAACACCTTGAGCGTGGTGGCGTCCATGTCCGTGTGCGGACTGTTGGCCGCCGCCAGGATGGCGTTCTTCACGTAGGAGCACCGGTTCGTCAGGTCGGTGCGGTCGTTCGCGTGGCCCTTGTACGCCTGGGTCCCCTTGCCGGCCACGACACGGTGTGGAGGGCCAGGGAAGAGCTTGTGCGTCCCGTTCCAGATACGCCCAGGGGCGCCCGGGTTCTTCGCGTTGTAGCCAAGCTGGTGGTGATAGCCGATGAACTGAACGTCGTCGTAGCTCATGGGGTCTGCTCGAAGTGAGGGGCTTCGGTGGGGCTGCGCCCCGCACGACGGCACGGGACGCCTTTGGACTACTTCCCGGCGGAGGGGGCCTCGATTTTCGGGCCCTCCACCTTGGGCGGCTCGACCTTGGGCGGTTCCACTTTCGGGGGTTCGACCTTGGACCCCTCGCCCTTGGGGGCGCGCTTCTTCTTCGGAGCGTCCGTGCGGATGCGGCTCTCTTCCAGCTCGATATCCACGCGCCCCGGAATGGGCGTGTCCAGCAGCACCTGCCAGGCCCCGTCCGGCGTGGTGAAGAGGAAGGAGATGGCCAGCGGCGACTCCTCCGGAATCTTCACCTTCGTCTGCGTCTTCTCGCCGGGATAGACGACGAGCGTCTGCACCACCGAGTCATCCGGGTGGACCACGCGCTCGGCCACGTCGGCGTAGAACTCCGTCATGTATCGCTGCGAATCCACCGCGCGCACCAGCATGTGCATCGGCCGTCCCTGGTTCGTCCCGGGCGGCGACTTCACGTTGATGGTTAGGTGCGTCGGCGCGCAGGCCACCGTGCCCAGCGCGAGCGCCAGCATCACCAGCCACGGCCCCTTCGTCGCGCTCATCGCGTCACCTCCTGGAACAGCGTCCACGGCCCACCGCGCATGCCGAAGCGCAAGCGGATCTCCGAGTGCTCCGAGCCATCCGGACCCGGCAGCGGCCAGATGGCGTTGTGCTCGGCGTCGAACGTGGCGGAATCCAGGATGCGGAAGCAGTTCCACGACGAGCGCGACAACTCCGTGGAGCGATACCGCTTGCCCTCGCGCCCCGGCACCCGCAGCTCGACACCCACCGAGGCCGACCGGGGCTCCCACCACGCCAGCGCGAAGTCCTGCCACGCGGGCGTCTGGTTGAAGCCGAAGGCCGCCGCCGCGCCGCACTTCAGGAAGGACATGGTGACGAAGCCGTTCTCGCCCGACGGCGGCAGCGGCAGCGGACGCACCTGGAGCATCAGCGGCTGGGGCTTGCCCTCGTCATTCCAGAGCAGCTTCGCCAGCTTCGAAAGCCGCCCGAGCATCGCCAGCATTCGCGGCGGGACGGAGAGCTGCTGACGCAGCGCCCGGCGCAGCATCCACTCCGTGCCGCGCTCCTCCACCACCGGCGACAGCACCTGGTTGACGAACTGCCAGAAGGCGCCGTCCTTGCGCTTGAGCACCTCCAGCTCCGTGGGGTCCAGCTCCTGGCTCGCCTCCACGGCGAACGGATAGCGCCGCAAGAGGGGCGTGAGCAGCGTCCGGAAGCGCCACTCCCACTGCTCCTCCAGCACGCGCTCCAGCTCGGCCCGGCCCAGCTCTCGCGTCATCAGGAAGGGCTCGCGGAACGGCCGGCGCAGCTCCCCGAGGATGCCCTGCTTGTCCAGCCACGCATCCACGCGGCGCAGGTAGGAGCCTTCATCGTCCAGCAGCATCGACAGGCCCACGCGGCCCAGCGGCGAGAGCAGGTCCGTGAGCTGCCGGCCGCCTTCCTCCGTCGACGCGGGCACTTCCTCGCCCCCGGCGCGCAGCGACGCGGGAACGACCACGCGCTCTCCCAGCACCGGCGCCGCGTTGAAGCCCGACACCTCCGTGTGCAGCTGCGACACCAACAAGAGATAGGCGGCGAGCTGCGCCGTCTGGCCGTCCTTGTCCGGCGTCATGAGCTGCACGATGGGCCGGAACGCGGACAGCTCCTGCCGGAGCGGCTCGTAGTACGGGCCCTCCATGGGGCCGATGCCCGCCCCCGTGGCGACCTCGCGCAGCATCGACACCAGCTCCGACGTCGGCTGCGTCACCGCCGACAGCTCCGAGGCCAGCGACGTCGTCAACGCGGTGAAACGGTAGTCGCGGTACTTCACCAGGAGGTCCTGGCGGTAGCGCTGTCCGAAGTTGGAGACCTTCTTCAGCACATAGCCCTGGCGCTGCGCGGCCTCCGCCCGCGACAGCTTCGAGTCCGTCATGCGGATGGTGAACTCGTCCACCAGCGGCCGGATGTCCGTCTCGAAGGTCAGCCACTCCGAGCCATGGCGCGAGGGCAGGGTGTCCACCCGGCCCATGTCCATCGCGTCCTCCATGGACATGCCCATCCCCATCTCCGACGCGGACGCCACCGCGCCCGCCGGCAGGCGCACCGTCTGCCTTTGGAACGGCCGCTGGCCCTGCTCCATCTGCCGCAGCAGCTTGTCCAGCAGCACGCGGGACAGCTCCTTCGGGCGGAACTCGAAGGACTGCTGCAGCACCCGCACCTCCAGGCGCGCATCCCCGTTGGTGGGCACGAAGAGGCCCCCGGTGCGCGTCAGCAGCTCCGCGGTGGACATCTCCGCGGCCGCCTTCAGGCCCGCGTCGATCTCCTCCTCCATGCGCAGCACTGCGGCCAGCATCGGCTCGTGCTCGCGGTGCCAGTCAATCGAGTCGAGCGTGCTCTCCACGCCCTTGAGCGTCGCCTGGCTCTCCGGCGCGCCCGACGCGTCCAGCAGCGCGAGCATCTTGCGCGCGGACGTGTACGCGACGCTCTGGGCCAGGGTTATCTGGAGTCGCTTGCGCTCACTGGTCAGCACCCGCCACTGCTCCAGGTCCAGCTCGCTGGCGCCCATCACCAGCTGAAGCCGCTGGAGGTGGTCACGCCACGGGCCCAGGTAGCTTTCCTCCGTCAACCACTCGTAGGGCCAGCGCATCCACGGCAACTGACCCTGCGCCTGCATCCCCGCGCGCCACGCCTGGTCGCTGGAGATGATGTAGTCGCCCACCACCTCCTCGCGCAGCTTGGTGGCCTGCATCCAGTTGGATTCCTTCGCGGCGGCGTGCGTCCCGATGAAGCCCAGGGAGTCCGCGGCCCAGTTCCAGCGCTTGCGGTACTGCACGTCCAGTCCGGACAGGATGAAGCGGCCCATGTCGTCGCCGCGAGAGGCGCGCGTCACCGCCATGACGTGCAGCATCTGCTCCGGGCGGCACAGCGTCTCACGCTCGCAGCGCTCGTCCGAGTGCGTCGGCGCCCAGCGCGAGCGGTTGCCCACCAGCTCCGCCGGCGCGCAGCCGGGGATGAGCGTGCCGCAGCGCTGGCACTGCTCCTGGCAGCTCTCCAACAGCGGCTTGAGGTACGAGAGCCGGACGGTGTTGGCGAGCTGATCTCTCAGCACCTCCTGCTCGTCGAGGAAGCTGTGGCTCAAGAGCGGGAAGTAGCGCGCCGCGGCCAGCAGCGTGTCCATGGACTGCATCGCGCCCTGACCCTTGTCCACCACGACTTCGCCCGACGCCGTCAGGTGCTGCTGCCCCAGCCGCTGCACCGTCGCCTCGAAGTCCTCCATGTGCCGCTGGGCTTCCTCCAGCTTCTTGTAGAAGTTCCCGTAGGCCCCGAGCACCGGCAGACAGCCCACCGCGAGCAGCAGCGCGCAGCGGCTCAGGTGCTTGCCGCGGTAGCGCGCGCGCAGCTCGATGTTTCGCTTCTCCGGGGCGATGGCGAACACGCCCGTGGAGCGCGCCTCCGGCATGGGCGACGACAGGTACACCCGCGACAGCTCCGGGCGATACGACAGCGTGCCGCCTTCCCACAGCCCGGTGACGAAGCGCGAGAGCGCCGCGAAGGACTCGCCACCGCGCGCGTAGAACTCCTCCAGCCGGCTGAAGGCCTCCACCGACAGCGACACGAGCCCGAGCGCGAAGTACTGCTCCATCGGCTGGAGCCCCGCGGCCAGCTTCGCCTCCTCACCCGGCGGCGGCACGTCCCAGTGCAGGGGAATGCCATGGCTGCGCAAGAGCTGGGCGAAGTCCGGGAAGCCCACCATCGCATCCATGTGCGTCAGGCACAGCCGCGTCTCCACGGCGCCCTTGCACACCTCGGAGAGCAGGTTGATCTTCCCGCGCACCAGCTGGATGACCCGGCGCACTTCGTCCGGCGGAGTCTCCGCCAGCCAGCGTGCGTCCAGCGCGATGGCGACCCGGCCCTTCTGCCGTCGGAAGCTCGCCTCCCACAGGCGCCGCAGCGCGCGGCGCGCCTCCTGGGTGTCATCCTCCAGCAGGGACGCGGAGACCTCCTGCACGATTTTGTCGGGCCCGAGGAAGATTTGGAGCAGCGGGTCCGAGGTGAAGCTGGGCATGAACTGACGCTCCTGCCGCCGCCAGTCCACCTCCAGGTCGATGAGCGTCGTCTTGCCGGCGCCCGCCGGGCCGAACACCACCACCGTGGGGAAGTCCATCACCGCCACGCGGTAGCGCCACGGCAGCGCGCTCAGGAACTGCTTGCGGATGCGCACCAGCGCGTTCGCGTCCAGCTTCCTGCGCGGCTCCACCTGCGGCGCGGCGCGGCGCCGCTTGCGCCACCACCACACCAGCCCCACGACGAGGGCCACGGCGAGCAGCACCGCCAGACCTATCAACACCCAGGTCAGATAGGGCTTCGCTGCTTCCACCGTCGCAGGACTCGCGTTCGCCGCAGCGCTCGCGGCCGCGGCGATAGGGGTCTTCTCGCCCGCCATGACTCAATCCCTCTTCCCGCCCGCTTTCGCGCGGGCCGCGAGCTGGAGTCCTTCAAGGACGTCCTCCAGTCGCTCCAATGTCGCCTCCAGTTGCACGCCCCATGCCTCCCGCTCCTTCGGGGAGAGCCGGGCGCCGCCAGGGCCGGGTTCCAGGGCACGGGCCCCCTCACGAAGCACGTCCAGCAGGGGGCGGGTGCCCTCCGCGAGGCTTCCCAGGGACGAAGTGACGACCTGCTCCAGCCGCTCCACCAGCTCGGCCATGGCCTTCCGGGACGCGCTCGCGTCCATTCGTGACGCGGGGGGCGGCGGATTCATGGGGTGGCTCTCAGTTGGACAGGTGCCAGAGCAGCACGGGGACCGCGACGATGATGGACATCGTCACGGCGTAGTAGCGCCAGGGGAAGTCGTAGAGGGTGGGCG
>NZ_JABUMQ010000238.1:0-18167 GCF_013336645.1 Myxococcus sp. CA039A
CCCCCGGCGTGTCCCGCTTCTCCGCCGCCTCTCGCACGTGCAGCTTGCCGTCCAGCGGCAGCACATCCAGCAACACGTTCAGCGAGCCGTCCTTGTTCACGAACGCGCTTCCCGCCCGCACCCAGATGCCCCCGCCCTTGCCCTCGCGAATGGAGAACACCGCCAGTCGCTTCCCCGCCATCAGCATCTTCCGCCTCCACACTCCACACCGCGCCACCACGGCGCGACCGCCTCGCCGGCTCGACCGCCTGAGGTCGACACCTGCTTGAGCAGTCGCCGTGCCAGGGCCGTCTCCCTCGGAGGAGCGTTCTGGCCCCCGTGCAAGCATCCGCGAGGTGTCCCACCGCGAGGACGGGCGAAGAGGCTCCAGTGGCTTCTCAAGAGGCAAGAGCGCGTCGGCACCCGGTTCCACGCATCAGGGGTGGGGGCACGCGAGTCGGCGTGGAGGTTCGGGGGATTCCGCTCGACGGCACCCGGCTCCACGCATCAGGGGCGGGGGCACGCGAACCGTGCACGTGCGTCGGCGTGGAGGTTGGGGGGATTCCGCTCGTTGGCACCCGGCTCCACTCCGCGACGGCATGGGGCTCGCGAACGGTGCACGTGCGTCGGCGTGGAGGTTCGGGGGATTCCGCTCGACGGCAGGGGGTGCGTGAGAGAAGTGCACCTGCGTCGGGAATGAACGGGCTCCCGGTTTGCTAAGACGCCCGCCGACGCATCCCCCGTCGTCTGGAGGTCGCATGAAGGCCGTTGCCGCCGTGCTCGTCCTGCTTCCCTGTCTCGCGCTCGCGCAGGAGCGTGACTTCTCCCAGGTGGAGGTGCGCGCCACGCCGGTGGCGGGCAACATCCACCTGCTCCAGGGGGCCGGCGGCAACATGGCCGTGTCGGTGGGGCCCGACGGTGTGCTCCTCGTGGATGACGACTTCGCCCCGGTCATCGACAAGGTGCGCGCGGCGTTGAAGACGTTGAGCAAGCAGAAGCTCGTCTATGTCCTCAACACGCACGTGCACAGCGACCACACGGGAGGCAACGCGGTGCTCGGGCGCGAGGCGACGCTGGTGGCGCACGACGCCGTTCGCGCGCGGATGTCGAAGCCGAGGGTCCGCCGGGGCGAGACGCTGCCTCCCGCGCCGGAGCATGCGCGCCCCGTGCTCACCTTCCAGCAGGGGCTCAGCCTCTGGTTCAACGGCGAGGAGGTGCGGATGACGCACCTGCCATCGGGCCACACGGATGGCGACAGCGCGGTGCTGTTCGTGGGCAGCAACGTGCTGCACCTGGGCGACCAGTTCTTCACGGACCGCTTCCCCGTCATCGACCTGGAGGCGGGAGGCAGCGTGGAGGGCTACGTGCGCAACGCGGAGGGCGTGCTCGCGAGCCTGCCCTCCGGCGTGCGCATCATCCCGGGCCACGGCGCGCTCGCGGGGCGCGAGGACCTGGAGCGCTTCGTCGCCATGCTGCGGGAGACGACGGCGCTCGTGCGTCGCAAGAAGGTGGCGGGCCTGACGCTCGACCAGGTGAAGGCAGAGGGCCTGCCGGAGCAGTACCGGAGCTTCGGCGAGGGCCACGTCAAGACGGAGAAGTGGCTGGAGGTCGTCTACACGGGCCTGGGGTTGGTGGGGCAGGGCAAGCGCCCCTGAGTCCAAGGGGGACCGTCGCGACTTCATCCCGCCCTGGCTCCGTGGGAGAGTCCCCCGCGTCCCGTCGTTCCGAGGTGTCCGCGTGAACCGCTCCGTCCTCGCCGCCCTGCTCCTCCTGGGCGCGCCCTCCCTCGCCGCCGCTCCCGCAGCGCCGTCGCCCATCGCCGCGAAGGCTCGCGCCATCCACGAGTCGGCGCTCATCATCGACACGCACGTGGACACGCCCCTGCGCATGCTCGGAGAGGGCTTCGATTTGGGCTCCCAGCCGCCCAATGGCCAGGGGCACCTGGACCTGTCCCGCGCCCGCGCCGGCAACCTGGGCGCGGCCTTCTTCTCCATCTGGGTGGAGCCCAAGGAGTTCGCCGGCCAATACACCCACCAGTCGCTGCGCATCATCGACTCGGTGCTCAGCGCCGTGGAGAAGCACCCGGATCAGATGGTGCTCGCCCTGTCCTCGAAGGACATCGTCGCCGCGCGCGCCGGCAAGCAGAAGAAGCTCGCCACGCTCATGGGCGTCGAGGGCGGCCACTCCATCCAGAATGACCTGGGCGTGCTGCGCGACTTCTACCGGCTGGGCGTGCGCTACATGACGCTCACCTGGTCCAACACGAACGAGTGGGCGGACTCGTCGGGCGATATCAGTGACGCGTCGGTGAAGCACCACGACGGCCTCACCGACTTCGGCCGCGACGTCGTCCGCGAGATGAACCGGCTGGGCATGCTCGTGGACATCTCCCACGTGTCCGACAAGACGTTCTTCGACACGCTGAAGGTGACGCGCGCGCCCGTCATCGCGTCGCACTCGTCCGCCCGCGCGCTCACCAACCACCCGCGCAACATGACCGACGAGATGCTCAAGGCCGTCGCCACCAACGGCGGCGTGGTGATGGTGAACTTCTTCTCCGCCTTCATCGACGACACCTACCGCACGTCCTACGCCGCCATGGCCACCGAGCGGAAAGCCGCCCAGGACGCGGTGGAGGCGAAGCACAAGGCCTCGGACCCCGTCACCCGCTACCGCGCGAACTCCCAGGCGAGCTGGGAGTGGGCCGCGAAGGTGCAGCGCCCTCCGCTCGAATCCCTCATCAACCACATCGACCACATCGCCAAGGTCGCGGGCGTGGACCACGTGGGCCTGGGCTCGGACTTCGATGGCATCAACTCCTCGCCGCAGGGCATCGACTCGGTGGCGGACCTGCCGCGCATCACCGAGGCGCTGGTGGCCCGGGGCTACACCCGCGAGCAGCTCCACAAGATTCTGGGCGGCAACCTGCTGCGCGTCTTCCGCGAGGCGGAGCGTGTCAGCCGTGAGCTGCGCGCCCCCCCGAGCGTCCAGCGCTGAGTCATCCGCGACGGGCGCGAGGGCAGACTGGAGTCCGAGGCCCATGTCGCCCGTCCGCCGGAGGATTGCAGGCGCAGCGCGTCTTTTCCGGTGCGCCTGCCAGAGTGCGTCAGTGCGGTGAGGTGTGTTTGTCCCCGGGGCTTCCCGCGCGCACACACGAGACGCTAGCCTTCAAATCATGGCATCGGGCGTCGTGTTGATTCGGCTGGGGCTCGTCGCCGCCCTGTGCCTGGGCGGGGAGGCGCGCGCGGCGGACCGCGGCGGCTCGTGGCTCGCCGTGGCGCGTGTGGCCTCCGAGGAGGATGGCGCCCTACTCGAACGCGTGCGCGGCCAGAGCAGCGACCTGCCCGTCGAGCTGCGCGCCATGCCGGGCCCGTCCATGGAAGGCTCGCCCCAGGCGCAGTGGCGCTCCGTCGTCGAGCTGGCGGATGTCCACCAGGCCCGCGCCGTCCTCTGGTTCCAGCGCTCGGGCTCCGAGCTGCGCGTCCACTTCGCCGAACCCGGCAGCCGTCACCTCTTCGTGCGCACCGCGCGGCTGGAAGGTCAGCCCGGCGCGCTCGAGTGGTCCGCGGGCGCCGAGGCCGTGGCGCTCGTCGTGCGCTCCGCCCTGCGCGCGGTGGAGGCTGGCACGCCCCTGGGGGAGGTCGTCGAGGTCGCCGCCCCGCTGTCCGCGCCCGCCACCCCCGAGCGTGAGCCCACGCCCATGCCGCCGGAGCTCTGGGCCGTGCCACCGGCTGCCCTGGACTCGGTGCCGCTGCGCTGGGAGGTGATGGTGGGCGGGATGATGACGCTGGATGGGTATGAGCGGTCCGGCCATCGGGGCCTGCTGCTCGCCTCCGGCTGGGAGTTCCGCAGGGTGCGCCTTCGCCTTCAGGTCCTCGCGGGACTGGAGGCGAAGCTGCCGGATGGCCGCACGGACGTGAAGCTGGAGCAGTACGCCGGAGGGCTGTGGGTGGACACCCCGCTCCTCGAAGTGGGGAGCCTGCGCTGGGGCGTGGGCGCGGGAGTGGGCCTGCTCATCTTCGGTCGCAGCACGGAGTCGTATTTCCTGGGCATCGAAGCCGCCAAGCCGCGCTTCATCCCCGCGCTGCTGGCGGGGCCCGACACCTCCCTGCGCTGGCGCTTCTCCCAGTGGATGGGCGTGGAGGCCACCGTCGCCGCCGATGGCGTCCTGGGGCGGCCCCGGCTCGGTTACTCCGAGGACGGAAACTTCGTGCCACGCAACGAAGGCTGGGCGGTGCGGCCAAGGTTCGCCCTGGCGCTGGTGTTGTTGCCGTGAGTGGGGATGACCCGTTTTCGGCTCGACCTTCCTCCATGGGGTCGATGACGAGCACGGGACGGGAAGCCATCGGCAGAGCACGTCCTGGAGCGGACCCCCGCATCCAGGCGGCCATCCAGGGGCGCAGGGAGGCCGCCGAGTCCTTGTTGATGGAGCTGTTGCCTCGGGTGCGCAACCTCGTCCGCTATCTGGTGCACGGGGACGGGGAGGTGGAGGACATCGCCCAGGAGGCGCTCATCGCCTTGCTGCGGGGGCTCTCCACGTACCGGGGCGAGGGGCAGTTCCAGTCCTGGGTGGACCGGGTGGTGGCTCGCACGACGTTCGCATGGCTGAAGCGCGCCCGGGGCAACGAGGCGCGGCGCGTCGATGAGTCCGCGGAGTTGATGGCGGTGCCTTCCGAGGATGCGCCCCCGGATGAATACGTGCATCGCCGTCGCATGGTGATGTTGTTGGACCGTATCCCCGACGAGCAGCGACATGCGATGGTGTTGCATCATGTGCTCGGCATGAGTGTGCCGGAGGTGTCGGACGAGCTGGGAATTCCCTTCGAGACGATTCGGAGTCGTCTGCGGCTGGGGCGCGCGGCGCTCCGCGCACTGGCGACCGAGGACGGCGGCGTTCCGGATGGAGGCGCGGAATGAGTCGGCTCCTGGATGAAGAAGGGCTGCCTCCGGGGATGCTCGCGCCGCTGGACGAGGACCCGGGGCCTGCTCGTCGACTGTCTCGGCAGAAGTCCGCGGCGCTGGTGCAGGCCGCGGTGCTCGCCGCCCTGGACGCGCCTTCGCCGCCTCCGCGTTCCCGTCGCCGGCACGAGTGGTTGATGGGAGGGGCGCTGCTCGTGGTGGGCGCGGCGGCTGTCGCGACATGGCACCTGTCCCGCCGGAGCGATTCGCTGGCGCCCGTCGAGACGTCTGTCGTGGCAGCGCCCGCCGTCGTCGAACCCGTGCGTCCCGAGCCGGTGGTGCCGACGGTCGACGTGGAGCGGGCCGAGGTTGCCGGCGTCGGAGTCACGCGGACCGGAGCGGAGGTCGGCGTCGACGTGGAGCGGGCCGAGGTCGCCGGCGTCGGAGTCATGCGGACCGGCGCGGAGGTCGGCGTGGCACGGGCCGAACCCGACGTGGCTGGCGTTGGCATGAAGCAGACCGCGACCGGAGGGACGGAGGTCGGCGTGCCTCGGACCACTCCGGACGTCGCGGTCCCTTCGCCGTCCGCGAAGCCCCGTGGGACGGAGATGCTCCCCAGCGCGCCCGCTCCGGAGGACTTGTTGCGCCGGGCCAATGGTCACCGCGCCACGGGACAGTGGAAGGCCGCGGAGGCGCTCTATCTGCGCGTCATCCGGACCGACCCACAGGGCATGTCCGCGTATGTCGCGCGCGTGGCCTCGGGCTCGCTGCGGCTGGAGCACCTGGGCGATGCGCGAGGGGCGCTGCGTCAGTACCAGGAGGCCCAGCGGGGCTGGCCTGGGGGCGTGCTGGAAGAAGAAGCGAGCCACGGCGTCACGGAGGCCCTGCGGGCCCTGGGCGACAGGGACGGCGAGGCGCGGGCGCTGGAGTCCTTTCTCGCGCGCCACCCCGATTCGCCCCATGGAGTGGCGGCTCGGACCCGACTGAGGGAGATTTCAGGTCGATGACTCGCGCCTTCGCATCGCGGTGGAAGCGTTCTCCGGGCAGCTTTGTCCTGCTGGGCTTGCTCGTGGTGGGGGCCGCGTGCACGGTGAGGGACCCGGTGGCCTTCATCAACACGCCGCACAGCGACGCGGGCCCGGTGGCCTCGTCGGACAGCGGGACGACAGGGGAGGGCGAGAACCCCTCCGATGACCCCGCGGCCTTCTGTGCCTCCACGGGCCCGCTGCTGCTGGTGGGTGACAGCGTCACGGGCGCCAAGGTGTGCAGCGGTCACCTCGCGGAGCGCGCCTTCCGTTACGCGCTGTGCTCGTGCGACAGGCTCGCGTTCAGCGCGACGCTCACCACGGATGCGTTCCGCGGCTCCATGGGCAAGTACGTGCCAGGAGGGCAGGGCGGCGCGGTGGCGACGAACGGCGGCGTCGCGGCGAACGACACGCTGAAGGTCGGCGGTGGGCTGAGCGCGGGCGGCGCGGATGGAATCTCCCTGGGACGCGGCCTGTCGGTGGGCGGTGGCCTGTACAGCGGAGGTCCGCTCACGGGCAACGTGTCCGCCCAGGTGACGGGGGATGCGTGGGTGCGCGGTGACGTGGGTCTGGCGTCGCTGACGGTGGAGGGCAAGCTGGCCGTGCCCGCCGAGCGCATCATGTCCGGCACGGTGACGGCCTCGGAGGTGCTGCGAGAGCCGGTGGACTCGGTGGCTCCGTGCGCGTGTGATGACGCCTCGCGGGTGGACATTCGCGGCCTCATCAGCAGCCACGCCGAGAACAACCACAACGAGGCCATCGGCCTGGATGCCTCGTCGCTTGCGGGCTTCAATGGGGAGCGCACGCTGGAGCTGCCGTGCGGGCGCTTCTTCCTGACGAACATCGAGGGACAGGGACGGTTGAACCTCGTCGTGCGCGAGCGCACCGCGCTGTTCGTGCGAGACGACGTCGTCATTGGCGAGCGGCTCTCGGTGGAAGTGGTGCCGCCCGGAGAGCTGGACCTGTTCATCGGCGGCGACGTGACGGTGGCAGGGCAGTTCCTCCTGGGCTCCATCGACGCGCCGGCCCGCGTCCGCGTCTATTCGGCGGGCACGGGGACGCTGGGCATCTCCGCGGGCAGCGTGCTCGCGGGGAACTTCTACGCGCCCGGTGCCACGATGACACTCAGTGGCAACGCGGAGGTGTACGGCTCCCTTTTCGTGCGCCACATCGAGTCCTCCGGCGCATTGGCGCTGCACTACGACGCGGACGTGGCCACGCTGGGGAGCGCCTGCGGCCCCGAGAAGTGAGGCCCGGATTGTTTCACCGTGGCTGGCGCTGGGGTCGCGTGTGCGACCCGCGAGGTTCCCCCCGCGAAGGCGTCCTCGTGGACGTGTGGGGGTGGACAGACGGAAGGGGCGTGCACAGCTTTGCGAGCGCACCTTCCTTCCGGCCTGGAGGACCCTCGTGCTCCACCGTTTGTCCGCGCTGACGGCTCAGCTTCGGGAGGACCGCGAGGCGCTGCTGCGCGATGTCGGGTGGCCCGTGTTGGTGTGGGACTCGATGCCGAGTCGCCCGCGCCCGGTGTCTCCGGTGGATGCGCCGACCTTGATGGGCCCGTCGCCCTCGCGTGTCGTGGAGCCCGTCGTGTTCGAGCTGCGGCCGCGCCTTCGGGGAAGTGGTCCCGAGGTGACGGTGGGACGCAGCCCCGAGTGCGACATCGTCCTGCCCGAACCCACTGTGTCGCGTCAGCACGCGCGGTTTCGTCCGGAGCCGCACACGGAGGTGTGGAGCGTGACGGACCTGGAGAGCCACGGCGGCACGTATCAGGAAGGCGTGTTGATAGTGCCGGGCCGCTCCTCGCCGCTGTTCAGCCGCGCGTCGTTGCGACTGGGTGGCGCGGAGGTGGTGTTCCTCCAAGCGAGTGCTTTCGAGCAGTACGTGCGCTCGTGTGCCGCGCTGTCCCGGGTGCGCTTGACGCGACGGAGGTGACCCCCTAGAAGGGGTGCGCCCTTGGGTGCCCATGTCGGGCTTTCAAGAGGGAAGCCGGTGCGAATCCGGTGCGGTCCCGCCACTGTGATTGGGCAGCCCTGAGGACAGGGCCGGGGACTTCGGACAGTCGCCACTTCGGCAGCGGCCTTGAGGCGCTCCGGGGGAAGGCGGAAGCCCCCTTCCAGCCAGACGCGCCGTGCGCCTGAGGCCGGAGCCCATCAGCCAGGAGACCTGCCCAGGGGTGCGAACGTGTCGCGTGGCGACACGTGCGGACGGCCTTCTCTCTTCGATGGAGAGAGCGGAAGGCGGAGCATGCGGCGCACCTTCCTCGTTGGGCACCTGGTGTGCCTGGCGCTCAGCCTCCCTGTCGAAGTCCGTGCCCAGGTGCCGGACGATGCCGCCGCGGAGCCGGACAGCTCCCGTGTGCGCGCCACCGTGGTTCGCGGCAAGTCGCCGCCACCGCCGGACTCGCCCGAGCGCAGGGACCCGACGGGCGCCATCACCGTCATCGATGCCACCGCTCGCGCGGGCGAAGCGCGCGACACGGCGGAGCTGCTCGTCGGCTCGGTGGGCCTCGCGGTGCAGGACTCGGGGGGCTACGGCCAGAGCAAGAGCCTCGTCGTCCGAGGCGCCGCGTCGAACGGCGTGCTGGTGTTCCTTGATGGAATCCCGCTCAACGGCGCGGGCGGCATGGCGGACCTGTCCCAGGTTCCCGCCGCGCTGGTGGAGCGCTTCGAGGTGCTGCGCGGTGGCGCGGGCGCCCGCTATGGCTCGGGAGGTCTGGGCGGTGCGGTGAATATCGTCACGCGCGCGCCCTCCTCTCACACTCGCGCCAGTGGTGAGGTCACCTACGGAAGCTGGAACACGGCGCTGGGACATGTCGCGGTGACGGGCCCGCTGCTCGACGGACATGGACTGGTGTTGCTCCATGCGGGGCGCTCGGATGGAGACTTCGCCTACGAGCTCGATGAACTGCCCGCGGTGGACGACAACCCCGTCACCGCCGAGGCCCGTGCCCGCAACGACGCGAAGGGTGGCGGCGTGCTGCTGCGCTACCGGCGTCGACTGCCCGGAGGCTCGCGTCTGGATGTGCTCTCCGAGCTGGCCCTGGAGGACCGCGCCATTCCCGGCACGGTGCAGAATCCCCAGTCCGCCGGGCGACAGGACCTGGACCGGCTCTCGCTCGGGGTGCGCTGGTCGGGAGCGCTCGGTGGCACGGGCACGCAAGGCAGCGCGCGAGGCTTCTTCCGACGCGATGGCCTGGAGGTCACAGGCGGCCTCCTCGGCGCGGGAGGCCCGCAGCGCCACCTCGTCGGCGGCGTGGAACTGGAGGGGCGTACTCCGCTGGGCGGTGCTCACACGCTGACCACCACCGTGGCTTCCTCCAGCGAGCAGGTCACCGAGGCCCGGGGCGCGCAGTCCGCGGGCTGGTGGCGCGGAAGCGTCATGGTCATGGACGAGTGGGCCCTGTTCGGCGGCGTGCTGGACGTGGTGCCCTCGTTGCGGCTGGAGCGCGTGGGGCCCTACTGGCTCTTCTCTCCGAAGCTCGGCGCGGCGGTGTCCCTGGGCGGTGGCTTCGGGCTGCGCGCCAACGCGGGACAGTCCCACCGCGCGCCCTCGTTCCTAGAGCTGTACATCCGCCAGGGCACGCTCCTGCCCAACCCCGGCTTGAAGCCCGAGCGCGCCCTGTACGCGGACGCGGCCCTGGTCTGGGACTCCGAAGAGCGTGTCTCGGGTGCGCCCCGTTGGAGCGCGACGGCGGGCGGCTTCGCGGCGTTGTACGAGAACCTCATCGCCTACGAGCTGTATCCCCCGATGATGGCGCGGCCCTACAACTTCGACGCCGCCCGAGTGTGGGGCGTGGAGCTGGAGGGCGAGGCCCGGCCCTTCTCCTGGCTGTCCGCCAGCGGCAGCTACACGTGGCTGCGCACGCAGAATCGTCTGGGCGACCCACGCTTCTACAATCAGGACCTGCCCTATCGCCCGCGCCACAAGTGGGTGGGCCGCGTGCGCGCCGGGCCCGACTGGCTCAACGCCCGCACGGAGGTGCTGTACCAGGCCTCTCAGCTCGTCAACCGCACCGGCACGCGCGACCTTCCGTCACGCACCCTCTGGAGTGTGGGTGCCTCCAGCACCTTCCTGCACGCTCCGGACGTCACCCTGTCGGTCGAGGTGAAGAACCTCCTCGACTCGCGGGCCCAGGACTTCACTGGCTTCCCACTGCCAGGGCGCGCGGCCTACGCGACCCTCGCGGTGTCGCTCGAGCCGAACCCCCCGTCGCCTCCCTCCTCCGAGGACTCCCATGCCCCGCGCGCCCCGTCCCCTTGAGTCCACGCCGCTGGCGTTGCTGTCAGTCTCTCTCCTGGCCCTCGTGCTCACCGGCTGCCCGGATGAAGGCGTGGTGTGCACCGCCGGCCTCACGGTCTGCGAGGGCACCTGCGTGGACCTGCGCGGCGACACCGCCCACTGCGGCGCCTGTGGCAACACCTGCTCCACGGGCGAAGTCTGTCAGGACAGCGTCTGCGGCTGTCGCGCTGGCACCGAGTCCTGTGATGGCGCCTGTGTCGACACCGCGACGAACGTGGCCCACTGCGGTACCTGCGGCACGGCCTGCGCCACAGGTCAGGTGTGCGAGGCGGGCGCGTGTCGCGAAGGTTGCTCGGAGGGGCTGCTGCGCTGCGGTGGTGCGTGCGTGGATGCGCGGACGGACGTGCTGAACTGCGGCGCGTGCGGCGTCGCGTGTCCGGACGTGCAGTCGTGTCACGCCGGACGGTGCGCATACGACGTGGTGACGGCGTGCTTCACGAACGGACAGCTCGTGGGCATCCAGGCGGGAACGGACCAGCTGGGGCCCCGGCGCGAGTTCGGCGCGGGTGTGCAGTCGCTCGCGTCATGGGACGGCTTCGTGCTGGCGGCGGACATGACGAACGGCAAGCTGCTCCAGGCGGCGGGAGGCAACCTGGGGACCCTCGTCGAGGAGGACTCGCTGGGCGTGGTCTCCGGCTCGCCCAACGACATCCTCGTGGACCCGCCCTACGTGTACGTCGTCGACTCGGTGAACAACACGCTCCAGGTGCTCAAGCGCGAGGGCACGGCGCAGGGCAATGGCCTGGGCCTGCGCACGGTGGGCCAGGTGAACCTGGGCGCGAACACCAGTCCCCAGGCGCTCGCGCGCTTCGGCGATACGCTCTTCATCCCGCTGTTCGGCACCGCGAGCTCCAACTTCCAGCACGGCAACGCCGTGGCGCGTGTGGACATCTCCAACCCCGAGCAGCCGCGCAAGGTGGACACGCTGTCGCTCGCGGGCCTGGACCTGAAGCCCTTTGGCGGAGGCCCGGTGATGCCGCTGCCGTACTCGGTGACGGCGACGCGCTCCGCCGTGTACGTGGCGCTCACCAATCTGAATCCCGCCAATGACTACCGTCCCAACGGGCCGGGCATGCTCGCGCGAATCGACCCTTCCACCGGCGCGATGAGCGCCATCGACCTGGGCGCGGAGCGCTGCCTCAACGCGGGCTACGTGGAGGCGGTGGGGGACCAGCTGGTGGTCGCCTGTATCGGCGAGGCCCTCTATGACCCGGAGAATGGCTACATCGCGACGTCCGTGCGCTCCACCGGGTTGGTGCTGGTGAAGGACGACACCGTCGTGGCCTCCTACGCGCTCAACCCTGGCTGTCAGCCGGGCGCGCCCGGGTGTGTGCTCTCCGTGGCCAGTCGCTTCGCGGTGGCGAAGGGCTCGGTGTACCTGGCGGATACCAACGCCGGCCGCGTCTTCGTGGTGGAGGTGGGAGACGGCCGCCTCACCGAGCGTCGTGGCTACTCCACGCCCGAGGCGAAGGGCCCCGCGCTGGAGGCGTGCCCGTTGGACCCGCGTCGCCCCGTGTCCAATGCCATCGACGTCACCGCGCTCCATTGACAATGCCGGTCACCCGCCATATCCCCGCCGGCGTCCTCGGTGCTGACGTGGAAACACGGCGGCTCTAGGGAACCCGGTGTGAATCCGGGACTGCCCCGCAGCGGTGTGCAGGAACGACCGCCGTCACGAAGCACTGGTCCCTCCATGGGGCTGGGAAGCGACGGCCACTAGGTGGGTGCCCCCGGGGCATCCGCGCCTGCGAGTCCGAAAACCTGCCAAGGACCCGTGCCCTTCGGGCACGGACATCACCGAGGCCTCCGAGGGGAGGCGGCGGAGGCGTCAGCCTTTCTTCCGTGCACGTGGGTGTGCCCGGGCCCGCCTTCGACCGCGTCCTCCTGGATGCCCACCCGCCCGTGGGGGCGGAGAGGGACTGAGGACGCCGATGAAGACCGCTGACTGGAAGCGCGTAGCTCCCTGGACGAAGTCTGTTTCGCTGGCTGTGACCACCTTCGCGGTGGCGCTGCTTGGCACGGGTTGCAACCCCGAGTGCGTGGACACATTCGACTGCCGCGCCGACAACGGCGAGCCCCCCGCGGGCCAGCAGTGGGTCTGCGTCGACGAGAAGTGCGAGACGGAGCCGATTGGCCAGCCCCCGGTGCCTGACGCGGGTCCCGTGGACTCGGGCACGCCGGATTCAGGTCCGGTGGACTCGGGCACGCCGGACGCCGGTCCCGTGGATTCGGGCACGCCGGATTCAGGCCCGGTGGACCCCACGCCGGACGCGGGCCCCGTGGACTCGGGCACGCCGGACGCCGGCCCCGTGGACCCCACGCCGGATGCGGGTACGCCGGACGCGGGTACGCCGGACGCGGGCCCCGTCACCTGCGAGACGACGCCGCACGACGCGAAGCTGGGCACGCTCCAGCTCCAGGCGGGCTTCGTCGCCACCGAGACGGCCCCGCTGCCGGATGGCATCTCCGCCCTGGGCTCGTCGCCGGGTCCGACGTACTCGTTCTACGCGGTGCAGGGAGGCGGCAAGGACGCCGCGCTGTATTCGATGGGCACGTGGCCCGACCTCCAACTGTCCCCCACCAAGCTCTATGACGTCGTCACCCCCGAGGACCGCGCTGGCAGCGTCGCGGTCTACGCGGGCGGCTACCTCATCAACGACGGGCAGCGCGTCTTCACCGGCTACACCACGGGCGCCTCCGGGTCTCCGGGCTCCCTCTCGCTCTACGACATCGCCACGCCGGCCTCGTCGTCCTTCCTCACCGCGCCGAAGAACTACTCCGCGGCGGCCTTCTCGAACGGGGACACGAGCGCGGTGCTCCTCAACGGTGGCGGCCTGGGCACCCTGCCCACGGGGCTCGGCATCTACGGCGTGGTGACGTCCGCGAATCCCCTGGGCACGGTGCGCGTGGCCAACTTCCCGGCCGAAGGCGTGGTCGCCAGCGGCTTCACCGCCGTGGCGGACAATGGCGTCGCCGCGCTGGGCTTCTTCAACGGAGACTTCGTCAACGTCATCTACGGCGTGGCGCCGTCGGTCGTCGCCCAGGCCATCACCAGCGGGACGCCGCTGGAGCTGGGCAGCCAGTCGCCCATCGAGGTGGGCAGCGACTTCGACAGTGCGTCCTCCTTCGGCGCGGGTGTCGTCGTCAACCGCGGCGGGTATGACGAGAACTTCAGCTTCGTGAGCACGGATGTGTCCCGCTTCGCGCTGTCCACCAGCACGGGGAGCGACACTGTCACGGTGGGCGCGCGCGCCGCCGTGCTCGACTACGTGGACCAGTGCACCACCGTCACGATGCTGGAGCCGCTCGGCTCGGACGTGCTGGTGGGCGTTGCCGACAAGAACGGCCAGCGACTGGTCCGCCTCCAGGTGGCCCCGTGAGTCGCCGCGTGTCCTGGCCGCACCAGCGGGGCGCGGCGCTCGCCCTGCTCCTGAGCCTGTCGGCCTGCGGTGGTGAGGACCCGTCCTCGCCCTCGGAGGACGCGGGGCCGGGGGACTCGGGCTCGCCTGAAGACGCGAGTGTCGCCGTGCCCGCGGACCCGTACGCGGACGAGGTCGTGGAGTTCCTTCCGGGCCCCGGCGCGGGCTTCGGACAGGACCGCTTCCCGTCCATCGTCCTGGGCCCGCCGGTGGGCTCGGGGTTGGACAGCGGCTCGCTCGACGTCCTCTCGCTGGGCAAGTCGGGCTCCATCACCCTGCGCTTCACGGACCTCGCGGTGATGGACGGGCCGGGCGTGGACCTGCTCGTCTTCGAGAACGCCTTCCTCATCGCCGGAGGCCCTCGTGCCTTCACCGAGCGGGCGAAGGTGTCCGTGAGCGACAATGGCGTGCAGTGGTTCGAGTTCCCCTGCGCCCCCTCGGACGCGGCGAACAACTACCCGGGCTGCGCGGGCGTACGTCCCGTGACGGCCAACCCCGCCGCCGGCATCAGCGCCACGGACCCCTCCGTCGCGGGCGGAGACGGGTTCGACCTGGCCACCGTGGGCCTCAGCCGGGCGCGCTACGTGCGCATCCAGGACTCCGGCACCAGCGGCTCCGCCGGCACGTCCGCCGGGTTCGATTTGGACGGCGTCGCCGTGGTGAACGGCGTGTCGCTCACGGCCGCGCCATGACGAAGCTGGACCGCCGCGCCGCGCTCCTCACGCTGGCCCAGGGTGGCTGTGCCCTGGCCGCGCTGGGAGTGGGGTGCGGCGGGGAGTGGCGGGAGGCCATCGTCCTGGACCTCCCGCCCGACGGCGCCGCCTGTCCCGGGGCGCCGGTGCCGGGCACGGCCGAGGAGGGCTGGGTGGAAGTGCGGCTCGCGGACCACCCGGCGCTGCGGTCACCAGGAGGCCACGCCGAGGTGCGCGTGCCCGAAGCGCTCCTGGACGTGGTGCTCGTGCACACGCGGCCCGGCTGCTTCGTGGCGCTGTGGCGCATCTGCACGCACGGGGACTGCGCCGTGGACTGGCTCCCGGCCGAGGGCGTCATGGAGTGTCCCTGTCACGGCTCCCGCTTCGCGCTGGATGGCGCGGTGCTTCAAGGCCCCGCCCAAAGAGCGCTGACGGCCTTCACCGCGGTGCGCCACGGACAGTCCGTCTTCATCCACCGGCCGCGCTGAGGACTCGCCCTGGCGGGCACTTGCGAGTCGCCCGGAGCACTGTCAGTCTTGACGCGGCGCGAAGCACTTGCGCCGGCAGTCCGGGTCACTCCTGTCCCCCCTCTCGAAGCGGTGTCTCCTTCTCTCATGAGACGGGAGAGTCGTGTAATGTCGGGCATTCGATGTGGCAGATCATCATCAACGGGCCCGGCTACTTCGATACGTCCTACGATTTGCCCGAGGGCGTGACGAGCCTCGGCCGCGCGGACGAGAACGATATCGTCCTGGGTGGCGACCTCGTTTCGCGCCGGCACGCGCGCCTGTACGTCGAGGCGGACATCCTCCGCATCGAGGACCTGGGCAGCCGTAACGGCAGTCGCGTCAACGGCGCGCCCTTGCAGGGCTCACGACAACTGTCCCCCGGGGACACCGTCGCGCTGGGCGAGAACACGCTCGCGGTCCGCCAGCCCAACACGGTGGAGAACGCGGCCACGGAGATGGTGGACCTGGGCGCGGGCGGCGTCGTGCGCTTCGGCCATGGGCAGGACGTGGGCCCCTCCGTGCTGCTGGCCAAGAGCGTGCGGGACGCGGACGTGCTGCGCCTGTTGGACAACGTGGGGCCCATGCCCTTCGAGGACTTCAGCAGCGCGTCCACGCCGATTGCGCCCGCCAGTCCCCGCGTGGGCCAGGAGACGCTGGTGCTGATGTTCCGCACCGCGGAGGCGCTCTCCACCGCCACCACGCTGTCCACCTTCCTGGACATGACGATGGACCGGCTGCTGGAGCGCACGGACGCCACGACGGCCGTCGTGCTGCTCAAGCACCCCACGGGCGCGCTGGTGCCGGCGGCGGTGCGTCACCGGGGCAAGCTGGCCAAGGGCGAGGTGCCCGTGTCCGACGCCATCGTCGACGAGGCGCTGAAGCAGGGCCGCGCGCTCGCCGTGGGTGACGTGCGCGACGACCGCCGCTTCGCCGCCCGCGAGAGCGTCATCCTCTACGGCGTGGACAGCGTGCTGTGCATCCCCATTGGCGCCGAGCCGCCGTACGCGGGCGTGCTCTACGTCAACACCTCCGCGAAGGGGGATGGGCTGGAGCCGATGCTGGATGCGTGCTCGGCGGTGGCGCACCTGGTGGCCACGGGCGTGCAGAAGTTCTCCCCGAAGGAGGGCGGCGCCACGCTGGAGCGGATGCGCCGGATGCTGGAGCGCTTCCACCCGCCGGATATCGCGGAGCGCCGCGCGTCGGAGGCCCTGCGTCAGGGGGGACGGCTGCCGGGGCTGGAGGAGCGCACCCTCACCGTGCTGCACGTGGAGCTGGTGGGCTTTGGCGCGCTGGCTCCGCGCATCGGCGCGGCCAAGGCCACCCAGTTGCTCAACGAATTCCACTCGCGGGCCACCGGCATCGTGTTCAGCTTCGAGGCCACGGTGGAGGGCTTCCAGGGCGACTCCATGCGGGCGCTGTTCGGCGTGCCCTACGTCAAGGGCGAGGACTCCGTGCGGGCCGTGCGCGCCGCCCTGTCCCTGCGCGCCGACTGGGAGCGGGCCATGAGCCGCCGTCCCCTGGACGAGCGCTGCGAGCTGCGGCTGGCCCTGCACACCACGCGCGCGCTGGTGGGGATGATCGGCAACGAGGTGCGCTCGGACTACACGGCGGTGGGCGAGGGCATGGCCGTGGCCGGATGGCTGGCCGCCACGGGCAACCCCGGCCAGGTGCTGATGACCGGCAAGATGCTGGCCTCCGTGGGGGCCCGCTTCGACGTGATGCCCCTGGGGGAGCGGATGGTGCGCGCACCCCGGGAGAAGGTGGCCGTCTTCGAGGTGCTCGACGAGGATGTCGGCACGCTCACCAACCCGGGCCTGCGGTGAAAACCCCTCGCGGCAGGTTGACGGGTTGATGCCGTGGCCCTGGACGGGGTTCAATGGGGCCCGAGTGGTGGACCCCCGCCTCCATGAACGCCCATAACCCTTCCGCCCGGCTGCGTCCGTTCCGGCCCCAGCCCTTTGGCCGGTACACCCTCCTGTCCCATCTGGCGACGGGCGGCATGGGTGAGATCTATCTCGCCCGCCTGGAGGGCGCGCAGGGCTTCGAGAAGCTGTGCGTCATCAAGAAAATCCTCCCGCAGCTCGCGGAGGACAGCGACTTCGTCGAGCGCTTCGTGGGCGAGGCGCGCACCCTGGTCCGGCTGAGCCACGGCTCCATCGCCCAGGTGCTGGACATGGGGCTGCACGAGGGCGAGGCCTACATGGCCCTCGAGTACGTGGACGGCAAGGACCTGCGCAAGGTGGCCGCTCGGGTGCGGGACAGGCAGGTGCCGCTGCCGCTCACCTTCATCCTCTACATCATGGGCCGGGTGCTGGACGCGCTCGCCTATGCGCACCGCAAGAAGGATGACGACGGCGAGGACCTGAAGCTGGTCCACCGGGACATCTCTCCGCAGAACATCCTCATCTCCTACGAGGGGGAGGTGAAGGTCGTCGACTTCGGGCTCGCCAAGAGCCGGCTGTCCGCGGCGAAGACGAACCCGAGCATCATCCTGGGCAAGTTCCTCTACATGTCCCCGGAGCAGGCGCGGCACCAGCCGGTGGACCGTCGCAGTGACTTGTACGCGGTGGGCCTCACGCTCTACGAGCTCATCGCCGGCAAGAACCCCTTCGACGGCATCCACCCCGGCGAGCTGATGTCCGTGGTGGCCAACCCCAAGGTCGCCCCCCTGGACGACGTGGAGCCGCTCACGCCGCGCTCGGTGACGGCGCTGGTGGCCAAGGCGTTGGAGGTGGACCCCACGCAGCGCTTCCAGACGGCGGAGGAGTTCCGTGGCCGGCTGCAGACGTGCCTGATGGAGATTGACGCCAGCGCGGGCCCGGAGAGCGTCAGCCGCTTCATGCGGGAGCTCTTCACGGCGGACTTCCAGTCCGAGCGGCGCCTGTTGGCCAGCCTCAAGGACGTGCCGCGCGGAGGTGTCCCCGAGCCACGGGCCGCGGCGCAGGAGCAGGACGACGGCGGCACCGCGCCCCGCGCGACGCTGCCGGCGGGGGCCATCCTCCCCGCGAAGACCATCCGGTTGGATGGCCCGGTGGAGGCGCTCTCCTTCCACCCCACGCCGCGCAGCCGCGAGGCCGGCGGTCCGGTGAATGACGGCGAGACGCGTCCGGGCATTCCCATGGACGAGGCCACGCGGCCCGCCTTCCCGCTGGAGGCCTTGGAGGAAGAGGCCCGCGCCCGGGCGAGCCGGCTGAATCCGGACACGTCGCCCTCGGTGGAGGTGGAGCCGGAGGCCTTCAACCGTCCTCCTCCCACGCCGCCGCCCGCCGTTGCTCCCGTGATGCGTCCGCCCTCGCAGACGCGGGAGGTACCGCTGGCCACCGTGCCACCGGAGGCCATTCCACC
>NZ_JABUMQ010000239.1:0-18166 GCF_013336645.1 Myxococcus sp. CA039A
TCGGCGGGCAGGGCCATGGGGGATCAGGTCCTCTCGGCGGGGTTGCCGTCGGTGCCGTTGCGCATGAAGAAGTGCGCGCCCTTCTCCAGGAGGAGGCCGGGCAGCGTGCCGCGCTTCTCCCACAGCTTCATGGGCGCGGAGCGCAGCTGACGCAGGTCCTCCGGCTGGAGGTTGGCCGCGCGCCAGGTGAGCTGCTCCACCGCGTCGAAGATCTTCCCGGCCACCTCGCGCGACGACATGCGCTGCAGCTGCTCCAGGGTGATGCCGCCCTTGTCCGCGAGCAGGCCGGCGGAGCCCGCCGCCCACTTCTCGCTCGCCTTGTTGGAGCGCACGGACGTGCCCGGGCGGGCGATCTGCACCGGCTCGTACACCGTGGGGCGCGTCTCCGGAATCACGCCCAGCTTGCGGCCGATGGTCTCGAAGGTGTCCAGCACCCGGTCCAGCTGCGCGTCGGTGTGCGTGGCCATGTACGAGGTGCGGATGAGCGCGTGGCCCGCCTCCACCGCCGGCGGAATCACCGGGTTGGCGAAGACGCCCGCCTCATGCAGCGCGCGCCAGAAGCGGAAGCACTTCACCTGGTCGCCGATGTGCACCGGAACCACGGGCGACACCGACACGCCGGTGTCGAAGCCCATGGCGCGGAAGCCGTTGTGCATCTTCTCCGCGATGTCCAACAGGCGCGCGCGGCGCTGCGGCTCCGCCTCGATGATCTCCAGCGCCTTGAGCGCCGAGGCGATGGACGCCGGCGTCATGGACGCGGAGAAGATGACCGAGCGGGACTTGTGGCGGATGTAGTTGATGACGTCGAACGGACCGGACAGCACGCCGCCCAGCGACGCGAAGCTCTTGGAGAACGTCCCCATGACGAGGTCCGTCTCCTTCTCCAGGCCGAAGTACTCCGAGGTGCCCCGGCCCTTCTCACCCAGCACGCCCATGGCGTGCGCGTCATCCGTCATCACCCGGGCGTTGTACTGCTTCGCCAGCTCCACGATGCGCGGCAGGTTGCAGACGTCTCCCTCCATGGAGAAGACGCCGTCGGTGATGATGATCTTCCCCGCGTTCGGATCCGCCTGGGACAAGAGCTGCTCCAGGTGGTCCATGTCGTTGTGGCGGAACTTGCGCTCGGTGGCGAAGGACAGGCGGATGCCGTCCACCAGGGACGCGTGGTTCTGCCGGTCGCTGAAGACGATGTCGTGGCGGCCGAGAATCGACGCCAGCGCCAGGTTCGTCTGGAAGCCCGTGGAGATGACCAGCGCCGACTCGCGGTTGAGGAACTTGGCCAGCCGCCCCTCCAACTCCTCATGCAGCGCCAGCGTGCCGTTCAACAACCGCGAGCCCGAGCACGTCGTCCCGAACTTCTCCGTCGCCTTGATCGCCGCTTCCTTGACGCGCGGATCCGCCGACAGGCCGAGGTAGTTGTTGGAACCAACCATGATCACCCGCTTGCCCTCGATCTCCACTTCCGTGGCGCCGTGCGACGCCTCGATGACGCGGAAGTAAGGGTAGAGGCCGGTGGCCTTCGCGATGCGGTAGTCCTTCCAATTGCTGCACTTGTCGAAGACGTCGCTCATGGTGTTCTGTGGTCTTTCTGTATGTCTGCGTCGGGGGAGGGTTTGTCGCCTGTCAGGCGGATGCATCACTCCGGTCGCCACTCACCATGCAGGGCTCGTTCCCGAGCCGGGGGCAACCTTGCGTCCGTCGACCTCCCTCGGGGGACGCGGGGCGGTGAATAAAGAGGCCGAGAGGCAGTGTCAAGGCGCGGACTGTCGCTTGAGTCCCATGCGAGAGGCCCTTTGACGCCCGTGCCTTGACAGCACTGGCTCTTTGGTGGCACCCCGCCGCATCGCACCGTCTTCCAGTGGATACTGGAAAGTACCGTGTGTACTCGGCTGCACGTCCGGCGGCACCTGAATGACCGGCGGAAGGCTTTCCAGCCGCCCGTTGTTTGGGGGGGCTACGAATGGCCGGGAATTTGCTATGCCCGGCGTTCATCGAGGAGTGGACGGTGGCCAGGTCTCTGCGGGAACGGTGGTTCGAGGGGTTCATCCAGACGGCGGTCTCCCGGCCCTGGTACGTGCTGCTGATCTGCGCATTGCTCGCCGCGGGCGGTATGGCACTGGCGTCGCGGTTGGAGTTTCGTGGTTCATTCGTGGAACTACTTCCCCAGGGAGCCCGTGAAGTCCAGGACCTGACACGCGTGTCGCAGAAGGCCGGCGGGGATGGGTACCTGGTCATCGTCGCGAAGGGGGACACGCCGGAGCGGCTGAAGGCTTACGCGAGCGAGCTGAAATCGCGACTGGAGGCCCTGCCGGAGGTCCGCTACGTCGAGCACAGCTACGACGTGGAGTTCTTCCGCCGTCACGGGCTGTTGCTGCTGCCGGCGGAGAAGCTGGTGGAGTTGCGCACGGAGCTGGCGGCGCGGGTGCGCTACGAGCGGCAGCAGGCCAACCCCTTCTACATCGACCTGGGAGCCACGCCTCCTCCGCCCACGTTCGAGGAGATTGCCCGCAAGCACTCGCCCAACGCGCCGGTGCACGAGTACCTGGCCAACGCGGATGGCACCGAGGTGTACCTCATGCTCAAGCCCATGGGGACGGCGGGAGACCTCTCCTTCGCGCGCCGCTTCGTGGAGCTGGCCATGGGCACGGGCCGGACGCTGGCCTCGGAGCGCTTTCCCGCCGTGAAGCTGGAGGCCACGGGCAACTTCCAGAACCGCATCGAGGAAGACGCGGTGATGCGGGGCGACCTGTCGCGCGCCGGCATGCTGTCCGCGCTCATCGCGGTGGGGCTCATCCTGCTGGCCACGCGACGCATCGCGGCGCTGGCCGTCGTCGGTGTGCCCGTCGTCGTGGGCTTGCTGGTGACGTTCGGTGTGGCGCAGCTCGCCATTGGCCACCTCAACGTGGTGACGGGCTTCCTGGTCGCCATCCTCATCGGCCTGGGCATCGAGTACGGCGTGCACCTGTGCATGCGCTACTGGGAGGAGCGGCGGACGCGCTCGTCCCGCGACGCGCTGGCCACGGCGGTGCGCGGCACGTTCAGCGGCGCGCTCACCTCGGCGGTGACGAACGCGGCGGCCTTCTTCGTGCTGCTCCTGGCGCAGTTCCACGCCTTCAACCAGTTCGGATTCCTGGCGGGCCTGGGCGTGCTGCTCGCCGTCATCGCGGCCTATGCGCTGGGACCGTCACTGCTCGCCATCGCGGAGCGGCTGCGCCCCGCGCGCAAGGACGGCGCGCCCGCGTCGGCGGAGACCGCCACGTCGTCGGCGACCCCGGCTCCGGCGCGGGAGTGGAAGCGCTGGCCCACGCCCGTCATCGCGCTGCTGGCTCTCTTGGTGGTGGGCTTCGCCGCGTTCTCCGTCTCCATCGCCCCTCGACTGGGGTTCGAGACGGACATGCGCAAGCTGAAGGGTGACTCGCCGGCCTCGCGGCTGGATGACCATGTCACCGAGCAACTGGGACAGCCGCTCAACCCGGCCATCTTCCTGGTCGACGACCTGGCCCAGGTGGCGAAGGTGGAGCAGGTCATCGCGGAGGTGAAGCAGCGCAACGGCGCAGACTCCGTGTTCCTGCGCACCACCTCCCTGAACGACCTGGTGCCGGGAGACCTGGAGCGACGGGAGAAGGAGATCGCCGGCATCCGGGCGCTGCTGCAGGGGCTGCCCGAGGCGGCGCACGAGGACCCGCGGCTGAAGGACTTCGAGCAGATGGTGGAAGCGAAGCCCTACGGTCTGGACTCGCTGCCCGTGGAGGTGCGCCGTCGCTTCCTGGCCACCGACGGCCAGGGCACCTTCCTGCTGCTGTTCCCCTCCGTGTCCAACTACGACACCGACGACCTGAAGCGCTGGGCCGCGCAGATCGACCAGGTGGTGGAGACGGCGACGGCGCGGGGCGTGGAGATGTCCGTCCTGGACAGCAACCGCATCGCCGCGCGCATCTTCGCGCTGGTGCGTGGAGATGGACTGCTCATCCTCTGCTCCGCGGCGGCGGTGGTGTTCGTCGTCATCCTGCTGAGTCTGCGCAGCCTGAAGCGCGCGCTGCTGGTGACGGGGCCGCTGTTCCTGGGCATGACGTGCCTGGCGGGCGGCATGTACCTGTTCGACGTGCAGCTCAATTTCATCAACGCCGTGGTGCTGCCGAATCTCCTGGCCATCGCCGTGGACAACTCCATCCACCTGTATCACCGGTACGAGGAGGAGGGCCCCGGCTCGCTCGGCAAGGTGGTGCGGCACACGGGGCTGGCGGCCGTGGTGGCCACGCTGTCGAACGCGGCGGGCTACGGCGCGCTGCTCGTGGCCAACCACCAGGGGTTGCGCAGCATCGGACAGATTGCGCTACTTGGGGTCGTGTGCACCTTCTTGGGGACCACGGTCTTCTTCCCCGCGCTGCTCGCCCTCCTGGAGCGCTGGAAGGAGAGGCAGGGCTCGGTCGCCCGGGAGGGTGCTGTCGTCCGGAGCCTGGAGCTCGACATGGCCGGTCAGGACACCGCGCCATCGGGGGAGCGGAAATCGGCGTGAGTCTCGTGACCTTCCAGAGCTTTCGTGGCTCCGTCCCCATGAATGGCCCTCGTGATGCGCAGGTCCGGCTGGGGGCGGTGGACCTCATCATCGTCATTGCGTGCTCGCTCGGGGCCTTTGTCCTGCTCGGGCCGGGACGCTGGGCGCCGCAGGCCATCCCCAACGCGGGGCTGTTCGCCTCCATGGCCGCCGGTCCGCTGGTGCTGCGGACGTTGGAGTCCTGGTTCCCTCGCCAGCGCTGGTTGACGGTCATCGCCGACTTCTGGTTGCTGCCCGTGGCGGTGCTGACGCACTCGTGGCTGTCGCCGGTGGTGGACACGCTCAACCCGTTCCTGCGCGACGCGCAGCTCGTGGCGGCGGACCAGCGCATCTTCGGGTTCCAGGCGGCGGTGGTGCTCGCGCACGTCGTGCCGCCGTGGCTCAACGACGTGTTGATGGTCTGCTACTACGGCCACTTCGTCTGGCCGTTGGTGCTGGGCATCGGGCTGTACTACCGGGCCCGGGGCGCGTCGGCGGAGTTCGACGAGTACCTGCTGGGACTGGGCCTGCTGTTCATCCTCAACTACTCGGCCTACTCGCTGGTGCCCGCCGTGGGGCCGCGCTACTTCCTTGTCGACGCGTTCAGCGGGCCGCTGCAGGGCACGTGGACGCCGATGCTGGACTCCATCATGCGCAGGCCCCTCTTCGGTCGGGACTGCTTCCCGTCGGGCCACACCGGCACCACGCTGGTGGTGCTGTTCTACTCGTGGCGGTTCTCCCGGAAGCTGTTCTGGGTGATGTTGCTGCCGGGCCTGGGGCTCATCGTCGCGACGCTGGCCGGGCGCTTCCACTACGCCACGGACCTCTTGTGCGCGGTGCCGCTGGTGATGGTGGTGGTGGGCATGTCCGCGGCCCTGTCCCGAGCGGCCCGCCAGCGCGAGAGCGAGAGAGCCGCGCGTTCCGTCCCGGTGGACGCTATCTTGCGCCCCTGAGCCCGGTCCGGCGACTGACGCCGGCCGCCAGGAGCCCCCATGTCCAGGCCCGTGTTGTCGCAGCGCGTGTCCCGGTTCGGCACCACCGTCTTCTCGGAGTTCAGCGCCCTGGCGCAGAAGCATGGCGCCGTGAATCTGGGGCAGGGGTTCCCCGACTTCGACGGGCCTGACGCCGTGAAGGAGGCCGCTCAGCGGGCCATCCGCGAGGGCGTCAACCAGTACGCCATGAGCTCGGGCGCCCGGGACTTGCGGGTCGCCATCGCCGAACACGCCGCGCGTTTCTACGGGCAGACGGTGGACCCGGACACCATGGTGACGGTGACCAGCGGCGCCACCGAGGCCATCCTCGATGTGCTGCTGGGACTCGTGGACCCGGGCGACGAGGTGGTGGCCTTCGAGCCGTTCTACGACTCGTACGACGCCAACATCACCTTCGTTGGCGCCACCGCGCGCTGGGTGCCCTTGCGTCCACCGGACGCGGCGCATGCGCAGTGGTGGTTCGACTGGGACGAGCTGCGCGCGGCCTTCGGTCCGCGCACGCGGCTGCTCATCCTCAACACGCCCCACAACCCCACGGGCAAGGTCTTCACTCGCGAGGAGCTGGAGCGCATCGGCGCGCTGTGCGCCGAGCATGACGTGAAGGTGCTGTCCGACGAAGTCTACGAGCACATCACCTTCGCGCCCGCCCGCCACGTGCGCCCGGCCACGGTGCCGTCGCTCGCGGAGCGGACGGTGACGGTAAGCAGCGGCGGCAAGACGTTCAGCCTCACGGGCTGGAAGGTGGGCTGGGTCATCGCGCCGCCCCCGCTGCGCGATGCGATTCAGCGCGCGCACCAGTTCGTCACCTTCGCGACGGCGTCTCCCTTCCAGGTGGCCATGGCGGCGGCGCTCCGGCTGCCGGATGCGTACTTCGCGGAGCTGGCGGCGACCTACCTGTCGAGACGGGAGCGGCTGCTCGCCGGGCTGCGCGAGGCGGGACTGCCGGCGTACACCCCGGATGGCAGCTACTTCATCCTCGCGGACATCCGGGGCTTCGGCTTCCCGGACGACATGGCCTTCTGCCGGCACCTGGTGTCGGAGGTCGGCGTGGCAGCCATTCCCCCGAGTGTCTTCTACGGGCCCGAGCATCGGCACCTGGGGCACGGGCTCGCCCGCTTCGCGTTCTGCAAGACGGACGCGGTGTTGGATGAGGCCGTGCTCCGACTGCGCGCGAAGCTGTCGACTCGACGCTGACGGCGCCGTGCCCGCGCGCATTGCGAGCCCCGGACGCGGTTGCTACATCCCCTCGCAGGAGGGCGGCCCGGCACTTCCCGGCCGCCACGGGCGCGCGTGGACTTCTTCGGTGAGCTGTACCTGCGCAGCACGCTGCCGTTCCTCTCCGAGTCCGTCACGGCGAGGGAGGTGGACTACCTCGCGCGCGCATTCGCCGACCTCCCTGGCCCGGGGCCCGTGGTGGACCTGGGCTGCGGGCATGGCCGCCATGCCGCGCGGCTCCAGGCCTCGGGCCCCTTGGCCGGTCGCGTCATCGGCCTGGAGAAGGACGCGCTCTCGCTGTCGATGCGACGCCCGGGCTTCCCGGTGGTGCGCGGAGACTTGAGGGCCTTGCCCTTTCGGGAGGGGAGCCTGTCCGGTGCGTACGCGTGGTATTCCACGCTGTTCGCCTTCACGGACGAGGAGCACGTACACATCCTCCGTGAGCTGGCGCGCGCCATGAGACGGGGAGGGCGGCTGGTGTTCCAGACGGTGCCACACGAACGACTGGCCGCGTCACCCGACGCCGCGTTCCAGCGCGGGCTTCCCGGTGGTGGCGTGCTGGATGAGGAGAGTCACTTCGACGCGGCGACGGGACGTGACGTGGGACGACGAACGCTCACCCTCGTGGACGGGCGCGTCCTGCATGCGTCCTACGCCATTCGTTACTATCCCCTTGCGGATCTCGCCGGGCTGTTGGAAAGCACGGGGTTTTCAATCTCCTGGGTGCATGGCGGGCTCGATGGCGAGCCGCTGACGCATCTGTCGGCCGACCTGATTGTGGGAGCGGTGCTGCGAGATGGCTGAGAATTCACGAGCGCGTGGAACCCTGCTGAGCCAGCTGCCGAAGCGGGTGGACGTGTACGAAGTCGGCCCTCGGGACGGACTCCAGAACGAGCTGCGCACGCTGCCCACGCGCGACAAGGCGCGGCTCATCGACGCCCTCGTGACGGCCGGCGAGAAGCGCATCGAGGTAACGTCGTTCGTGTCGCCCAAGTGGATTCCCCAGCTCGCGGACGCGGAGGAGTTGCTGCGGCTGGTGGGGCGCCGCGAGGGCGTGGTGTTCTCCGCGCTGGTTCCCAACCTCAAGGGGCTGGAGCGCGCGAAGGAGGCGGGGTTGCAGGAAGCGGCGGTGTTCATCTCCGCGTCCGAGGCCCACTCCAAGAAGAACATCAACAAGAGCATCGCCGAAGCCATGGCGGGCGCTCGCGAGGTGACGTCCGCCGCGCTCCAGGCCGGAATGCGCGTGCGCGGCTACCTGTCCACCGTGTGGGGCTGTCCCTACGAGGGCCATGTCCCGGTGGAGCGCGTGGTGGACATCTGCCGCTACCTCGTGGACGCGGGCATCTACCAGCTCAGCCTCGGCGACACGATTGGCGTGGGCACGCCCCGGCAGACGGAAGAGATTCTGGAGGCGCTCCTCCAGCACATTCCGGTGGAGAAGCTGGCGCTGCACCTCCACGACACCCGAGGCACCGCGCTGGCCAACTCGCTGGTGGGCCTGTCCGCGGGCGTGACGACGTTCGACGCGAGCATCGGCGGGCTGGGCGGCTGCCCCTATGCGCCCGGGGCCGCGGGCAACCTGGCCACCGAGGACGCCGTCTTCATGTTCCACGGCATGGGCGTGGACACCGGCATCAACCTGGACCGGCTGGTGGAGGCCGGGGAGATTGCCCAGGAGCTCATCGGCCGGAAGCTGGCGGGCAAGTACCTCCAGGCCGCCCTGGGTGAGCGCGAGAAGAAGGCCTCTCGCCGCGCGCAGACCTGAGCCATTCCCACGGGGCCCCTGGCTTTCGCCTGGAGCGGCTCCGTGGGTCACTCCCTCCGTGAGGGGTGGCAAGTCTGTAAAATTTCGACGGTGGTTCCGATACGAGGGCACCACTGCTAGCCTGGGTGGGAGTCGACCCTGTACCCCCCACCTGGACTTGCTTCATGACCCACACGGTCGACGCGACGGCCCTCGCGAACCGCTCGTCGGACATCTTTGACGCGCATCAATCTGCCCTCCACCGCCGCACGGACCGGATGTTCGCCGTGCTGATGGGACTTCAATGGTTGGGGGCGCTCCTCACCGCGCTCGTCTTGTCGCCACGGACGTGGGCGGGGACCTCGAGTGAAGTGCACCCTCATGTCTGGGCGGCGGGCGTGCTCGGACTCGTGGTGGCAAGCCTCCCCGTGTCACTGAGCCTGCTGCGTCCTGGGGGCGTGTCCACGCGCTTCTCCGTCGCGGTGGCGCAAGCGCTGACCTCGGGGCTGTTGATCCACATCACCGATGGCCGCATCGAGACGCACTTCCACATCTTCGGCTCGCTGGCCTTCCTGGCCGTCTACCGGGACCTGCGCGTGCTGTTCATCTATTCGGGCGTGGTGGTGGTGGACCACCTGGCGCGCGGGCTGTTCTGGCCACAGTCGGTGTTCGGCACGGACCTGGTGAGCCTGTGGCGTCCGCTGGAGCACGCGGGCTGGGTGGTGTTCGAGAACGTGTTCCTCATCCTGACGTGCCTGAGCGGACGAAGGGACTTGCGGGAGCTGGCGTCGCGGCAGGCGCGGCTGGAACTGGCGCAGGGGGAAATCCAGGCGAGGGTGGTGGAGCCCCTGATGGACTCCGCTCGGGAGCTGACCGAGGCGATGCTCTCCCTGACCATCACCACCGAGGACCAGCGCCGGATGCTGTCGCGGCAGGCGCAGGCGCTGTCCGAGACACAGGTGACGGCGACGGAGATTCAGCGCACGTCGGAGGAGACCTCACGGCAGGCGGAGGTCATCATGGAGTCCACCACCCAGGCGGGCGATGCGGGCACCACGGCCCAGGCGATGATTGGCAAGAGCATGCTGGGACTGGAGGGCATCCGGTCGCAGGCGTCGGAGCTGTCCGGTCAGCTCGAGAAACTGGGCGCGCGGGCCCGCAAGCTCAACGACATCGCCGCCACGGTGAAGGACCTGGCGGACCAGTCCAACATGGTGGCCGTCAACGCCGCGATTGAGGCCGCGCGCTCGGGGGAGACGGGCCGGGGGTTCGCGGTGGTCGCCACCGAGATGCGTCGGCTGGCGCGCCAGTCCCAGCAGGCCACGGGCGAGGTGCGCGTCATCCTCGACGAAACGATGAAGTCCATCCAGGCGGTGATGACCGCGAGCAAGCGGGGCTCCGAGCGGATGTCGATGGACCTGGAAGTGGTGCGCGAGTCCGGCGAGAGCCTTCGTGGCCTCACCTCGATGATGGAGAACAGCACCGACAGCGTGCGCCGCATCTCAGCGGCGGTGGGGCAGCAGGCGGCGGGCGTCTCGCAGCTCTTCAGCGCCGTGAATGACCTGTCCGCGATGATGACGGAGACCCTGGGCCGCTTGGATTCCGCCGCCTCAGCCACCGTTGCCCTCCAGTCCGTCACCGACCGGGTGCAGCGGGTCATCCAGGCCTATCAGCCCGAGTCACACCGCCCCTCCTGAGCCCTCGGGCCCAGGGCTGGATTTCACTCCCAGTAATCATACTCGGAGTGTGTCTCGCCGGATTCCCGGAGGGGCGGGCTCGGTGGCCCGCCCCCTGCCGTTTCAACGGTCGCTGATCATCGACGCCAACTTCTCCTGGAGGCCCAGGTGGCCCGCCGCGGACTCCAGCATGCGGCGCTCCTTGCGGTCGATGCGGCCATCCACCAGGGCAATCTCGACGATGTTGCGCAGGAAGACCTCCGCCTCGGGGCTGCCCCTGGCAACCAGTCGCTCGAAGAGCTGCGGCCCCGCGTTGAGGGCCATCTCCACCTGAGACCACTCGACGTCCCAGCGTTCGGCGCACAGCTTCAGTAGCCGGCGTTCGGCGGGAGTCACGGTGCCGTCGGAGGCGGCGATGGCGGCCATCATGTAGAGCAGCCGATGCCGTTCCTGGACATCCAGCACCGCGTCCGTGCCGTTCCCCGACGAGGCCACCGCGGGCGCACCGTTTGACGGCCGGGCCACCGGCGCGCGGGCAGGCGGCGCCCGGTAGCTGCTCGCTCCCTCGCGGACATTCCACGCCTCGAAGGGCAGCGCGGACGCGAGCACCCAGTCCCGCTCACCATTGGCGAGCTGAGTGCCGCAGAACTCGCACGCCGTGGCGGCGCTGTCGGTGAGCGGCGCGTTGCACTGAGGGCAGCGGTCCGTGGACACGCCGTTCGCGGTGTTCGTCCGCGCGCCATGCTTGCGCACCAGCGTGAAGACGAAGCGCTGGGGCAGGGTGGGGATCTGCGGAGGACGCTCGTTGACGGGGCCCACACCCATGCGCGCGCTCCAGCGGATCTCCACGTGCGCGCGGTCATACCCTCGCGGGTCCACCTCCAGCAGCCGCACATCCACCGAGCCCACCGCGCACTCCAGGAACACCCTCCGCCGGCCCTGGCGACGCAAACCGTCCAGCTCGGAGTTCAGCGTCCCGAGTGCATCCGGCGTGGCCACCTTGGACAGGCCGTTCGTGTCGCCCCGGCTCTGTGCGTCGATCCACTTCCAGAACAGCAGCGACGCGCGATCCTCCAGGACCTCCAGGTTGAGTGCAGGGTCGTCCTGCCGCGCCTGCATCAGCCCGTCCACCGTCCGGTGGTAGCGCGAGTGCTCCACGCCCTGCGTTATCTCCGTGAGCGTCCAGTCGTAGTTGCCGGAGTTCACCACCGCGTTGCAGAACTCGCAGCGGTTGGCCGCACCGCCCTTGTACGGGGCGCCGCAGTTGGGGCACTTGCCCTGGAACAGGTCCGCGCCGATGCGCGTCTGCACGCCCGGCTTGCGCACGAAGGTCCACACCTCCGTGAAGGTCTCCATCCGAGCCCTGCGCGCGGCCTCGACGGCCTGCGCATCCGTGTCGTTCGCGGACACATCCGTGTCCCGCATCCGCGCCTGGACGCGGACCTGGATGCTGTCGAACCACTCGCTCTGCTCCAGGCCGATGAGCTGGACGTCGAGCACCTCGATGTCGGTGATGGCATCGCGCACGCCCTGCGCATCCAGCAGCTTGAGCTGCACGCCGAAGCGCTGCCACGTCGCGTCCGAAAGGAAGGGCCGCACCGGCGTCATGTCGCGGCGGAACCAGGCCTGCTGCAGGTCCATGAACAGCCTGCGCACCTTGCCGAGCACGGGCTCCAGTTCGAACGCGGGGTCCTTCAGCTTGAGCGCGTTGACCCAGCCGGACACGTCGCGCGAAGTCACCTGGGTGCGCTGGTCCGCCTCGTACTGGTCCAACGCCTTGCGCGTGGTGGCCGTCGGGTGGAGGTTGCGCTTGTAGAGCCAGTACCCGACGCCGCAGATGACCAGCAGCGGAATCATCACCTTCGGGTAGCGGAACACCAGCCGGAACGCCTCGAAGAGGATCCAGATGGGAATCCCATCGCCACCGCCGTCGCGGTCCGAGGAGGGACGCGTGTAGTGCTCGCCACCACCGCCCCGGGCCAGGGCGTCCAGGGGAACGAGGGCCAGGGCCACCAGGGCGAGGGCCGAGGGCCACCAGGAGGCCCACGGGGCGAGCTGTCGGAGCACGGTGCGCGGCGAAGGCATGAGGGGATGCTAACCGTTTCCGCCTTGCCAGACCCGCCTTCCCGCCGCACTCTGCCGCGTCCCAGAGCGGCCCGCCGGGCGGGCCCTGGAAGGGGAGCGGATATGCCGGAATTCAAGGTCGACGCACGCGGTGCCATCGAGATCTGGACCATCGACGGCGAGGGCCGCCGCAACGCCATCAGCCGCGCCATGCTCCAGGAGCTGGGCGCGCTCGTCGCTCGGGTTTCCTCGGGGCACCAGGTTCGCGCGGTCGTCATCACCGGCGCGGGCGACAAGGCCTTCTGCGCGGGCGCGGACCTCAAGGAGCGCGCGGGCATGGCCGAGGACGAGGTGCGCGCGTTCCTCGACGGGCTGCGCAAGACGTTCCGCGCGATTGAAAAGAGCGACTGCGTCTTCATCGCCGCCATCAACGGCGCGGCCTTCGGTGGAGGCACCGAGCTGGCGCTCGCCTGTGATTTGCGCGTGGCGGCCCCGGCGGCCGAGCTGGGGCTCACCGAGGTGAAGCTGGGCATCATCCCCGGAGGCGGCGGCACGCAGCGGCTGGCGCGACTGGTGGGCCCGGGGCGCGCCAAGGACCTCATCCTCACCGCCCGGCGACTCAACGCGGCGGAGGCCTTCGCCGTGGGTCTGGTGAACCGGCTCGCGCCCGAAGGGCACCTCCTGGAGGTCGCGCACGGCCTCGCGGAGTCAGTGGTGGACAACGCCCCCATCGCGGTGGCCACGGCCAAACACGCCATCGACGAGGGCACGGGCCTGGAGCTGGACGACGCGCTCGCGCTGGAGCTGCGCAAGTACGAAGAGGTCCTCAAGACGGAGGACCGGCTCGAGGGCCTGCGTGCCTTCGCGGAGAAGCGTCCCCCCGTCTTCAAGGGGCGCTGAGAAACACACGAAGGGCGGCGGCCCGCGACTCGCGGACCCCGCCCTCGTGACCTTGGTCGGGTCGGACCCTCGCGAACGAGTGGCCCGCGCGACGAGGCAGTCTCACTCGCTAGGCGCTGGCGCTCTTCTCCGGCGCCAGTCCGATGTTCTGCTTGTTCATGTAGCCCATGGCCTTGTCCTTCACCTGGCTGCGCAGGTCGTCGCCCGTCTTCGGGGTGAGCAGCAGGGCCGCCACGCCGCCCGCCACCGCGCCGATGAGGAACAGACCCAGGCTGCCCAGCCCGGCGCGGCCCGGCTTGTAGGTCGTCAGACCCACGTGCCGCAGCGCATCATCCGGCTCGAAGTCGTCCCAGCGATTCCGGGCGACGCGGGGAAGCTCGTCGAGGAGCTTGTGCGCCATCCACTTGCGGTACAGCTCGCTCTTGGCCAAACCCTTCGCCGTCCACTTCGCCTTCTTCTTCGCGAACATGCATCCCTCCTGGGCCAGTGTTGGTCGGGGACGCGCCGCGCCGCGGAGCGTCTCCTTCGAGCGTTGAAGGTAGGCAGGGGAGCCCGCGCCGCCACCCCCCGGACCCTGGGGTTCGCTCGGCGCGTCATCGGCTGGACGACAGGGTGCGTCGAGCCCTCGGTGAGAGAGCAGCCAGCCGTGGACCTTTCTGCTATGTCGCCCGGGCCATGTCCCAAGACACGAAACTGCTCGAGAAGATCGCCCAGGTGGAGAAGGGTGGCGCGCCGAAGTACCACGCGAAGAACCAGGAGGCCGGCAAGCTGTTCGCGCGGGAGCGCATCCGCCTGCTGGTCGACGAAGGCTCCTTCGTCGAGGACGCGAAGCTCGCCAACAACCTGGACGGGGAGCTGCCCTCGGATGGCGTCGTCATCGGCCTGGGCAAGGTGGCCGGACGCACGGTGGCCATCATGGCCAACGACTCCACGGTGAAGGCCGGCAGCTGGGGTGCCCGCACGGTGGAGAAGATCCTCCGCATCCAGGAGACCGCCCGCTCGCTGCGCTGCCCGCTGCTCTACCTGGTGGACTCCGCGGGAGCCCGCATCACCGATCAGGTGGAGATGTTCCCCGGTCGCCGGGGCGCCGGACGCATCTTCTACAACGAGGTGCACATGTCCGGGGACGTGCCCCAGGTGTGCCTGCTCTTCGGACCTTCCGCCGCCGGTGGCGCGTACATCCCCGCGTTCTGCGACCTGGTCATCATGGTGGACGGCAACGCCTCCATGTACCTGGGCAGCCCGCGCATGGCGGAGATGGTGATTGGCGAGAAGGTGACGCTCGAGGAGATGGGCGGCGCGAAGATGCACTGCTCCATCTCCGGCTGTGGCGACGTGCTGGTGAAGACGGAGCAGGAGGCCATCGCCGCGGCGAAGAACTACCTGAGCTACTTCCCGGAGAACTGCAGCCAGCTGCCGCCGCGCGCGGAGTCCAAGGCGCCCAAGGCCAGCGGGAAGAAGGTCGAGGAGATCGTCCCCGTCGACCAGAACAAGCCCTTCGACATGCACGCCCTCATCACCGAGCTCATCGACGAGGGGAGCTGGTTCGAGGTGAAGAAGCTCTTCGCCCAGGAACTCATCACCGGCCTTGCCCGCATCGACGGTCGTCCGGTGGGCATCATCGCCAACCAGCCCAAGTACAAGGGCGGCGTGCTCTTCGTGGACAGCGCGGACAAGGCGGCCCGGTTCATCTGGCTGTGTGACGCCTTCAACATTCCGCTGCTCTACATGGCGGACGTGCCGGGCTTCATGATTGGCACCAAGGTGGAGCGCGCGGGCATCATCCGCTCCGGCGCGAAGATGATCTCCGCGGTGTCCGAGGCCAGCGTGCCCCGCATCTGCCTCGTCGTGCGCAAGGCGTACGGCGCCGGCCTCTACGCCATGAGCGGCCCGGGCTTCGCGCCGGAGGCCACCCTGGCCCTGCCCGGGGCGATGATCGCCGTCATGGGCCCGGAGGCGGCCGTCAACGCCGTCTACTACAACAAGATTCAAGAGCTGCCCGAGGCCGAGCGCCCCGCCTACGTCCAGAAGCTGCGCGACGAGTACAAGGCGGACGTGGACATCTACAAGCTGGCCAGCGAACTGGTCATCGATGACATCGTCCCCGGTGAGCGCCTGCGTCACGAGCTGACCCAGCGCTACGGGCTGTACGCCTCGCGCCAGACGCCTCGTGCCGAAAAGAAGCACGGCGTCTATCCCGTTTGAGTAGAGAATCTTGCCCTACCCGGAAGGCCCGCTGCCTTCCGGGACCCTTTGCTATAGATCCTCCCGACCATGGACTTTGAACTCCCCGAAAGTCATCGCGCCCTCCAGTCCTCCCTCCGCGACTTCTGCGAGCGCCAGGTGAAGCCCTTCGCCGGCCAATGGGACAAGGAGGAGAAGTTCCCGATGGAAGTCGTCCGGGAGCTGGGCCAGCTCGGCGTCATGGGCATCCTCGTCTCGGAGAAGTACGGCGGGGCGGACATGGACTCGCTCGCCGTGGCCGTGGCCGTGGAGGAGATCGCCCGCTACGACGGCTCGCTCGCCCTCACGGTGGCCAGCCACAACGGCCTGGGCACCAGCCACCTGCGCGTCTTCGGCAACGAGACGCAGCACGCGAAGTACCTGCCCAAGCTCGCCTCCGCGGAGGCCCTGGGTGCGTGGGGCCTGACGGAGCCCGGGTCCGGCTCGGACGCGTCCGGCATGAAGACGACCGCGGTGCGCCAGGGCAAGAACTGGGTGCTCAACGGCACCAAGATGTTCATCACCCAGGGCACCGTGGGCGACGTTTTCGTCGTGCTCGCGGTGACCTCCCCGGAAAAGCGCCAGAAGGGCGTCACCGCGTTCCTCCTGGAGAAGGGGATGCCCGGGTTCAGCCAGCGCGCCATCCACGGCAAGCTGGGCATGCGCTCGTCGGACACGGCGGAGCTGGTGCTGGAGAACGTGGAGGTCCCCGACGAGAACCGCGTCGGCGAGGTCGACCACGGCTTCATCGACACGATGAAGATTCTCGACAAGGGCCGCATCACCATCGGCGCGCTGGCGGTGGGCCTGGCCCGGGGCGCGCTGGAGGAATCGGTGCGCTACTCCAAGGATCGCACCGCCTTCGGCCAGCCCATCTCCGAGTTCCAGGCCCTGCGCTGGATGATGGCGGACATGAAGACGGAGACGGACGCGGCGCGGCTGCTCGTCCACCGCGCGGCGCGAATGGCCGATGCGGGCCAGCCGTACTCCAAGGAAGCCTCCATGGCGAAGCTGTTCGCCTCCGAGGTCGCCATGCGCGCGGCCTCCAAGGCGGTGCAGATCCACGGAGGCTATGGCTACACCCGCGAATTCCCCGTCGAGCGCTACCTCCGCGACGCCAAATTGTGTGAAATTGGAGAGGGAACGAGCGAGATCCAACGCACCATCATCGCGAGAGAGACCTTCAAAGGGGCTTGATGGACACGGCACGGCTGGAGGGACTCGGGCTTCAAGTACGTGAGGATGTGGCCGGCATCGAAGCGGTGCTGGACCTGGAGTCGTCTCCTCTCGTCAATCCCGTGACCAAGGCGTTCATCGCCGAGGTGACCTTCCAGGTGATGGGGGACCGGCTCATCCCCATCTCCCCGGCGGCGGTGGTGGGACTCGCGCCCATCCTCGTCGGCGCCCTCAGCGACGTGGCGGATATCGAAGCGCTGCTGTCGGACGCCTTCAACGAGCACATCTTCCATGTCCAGCGTCGTTCGGCGGAGCTCCAGGTGCTGGGGCTGGTGCCGCGCGTGGACCAGGACACCCTGGAGCTGACCACCGAGGTGGTGGAGGGCGACCTCTCCGTCCTGCTCGCGGCGGACCGGCTGGGCAACTTCCGCATTGCCCGCGCCCAGCGGGACGCGGGTGAGGTCTCCGGGGGGGCGGGGCACACGCTGGAGCTGTCGGAGTTCCGCGAGCGCGCCGCGCTGACGGGGTATCTGGCGGCGCTGCTGGGTGAGCCGGCGAGCCGTCCACAGCCTTCGCCCGCGGGCGCGGGGCTGGTGCGTTTTTCAGACATCGTGGAGAAGTTTGGCGCGGAGTCGTTGGTTCCGCCCCGGAGCAGCCTGGAGCTGCTGGCGCAGTTGCAGGTGGAGGGCCGGCCGTATCGCTTCGCCGCCGCGAGGGTGGCGGGACGCACCTTCCGGGGCCTGCTGGCGGGGGCTCAGGGCAAGGTGTGGGCGGGCCGGTTCGAGCTGGATGAATTCCCGGGCATTGTCCGGATGGTGGCGGCGCTGCTGAAAGTTCGTCCCGAAGCCGTGAGGCTGGTCGGACCGGACGCGCCTCAGGAGTGAAAGACGTCCGTGGAGAAGCTGACTGTGTCGGAGCGGGTGGAGGCCCTGGAGAAGCGCCTGGGCCTGGGGTTCTCGCGCAGGGAGATCGCGCTCGAGGCCCTGACCCACAAGACCTACGTCAATGAGACGCGGGACAAGGACCTCAAGGACAACCAGCGGTTGGAGTTCCTGGGCGATTCGGTGGTGAACCTGGCCGTCAGCCACCGGCTGATGGAGCGCTTCCCAGGCATGCCCGAAGGCGACCTCACCAAGATGCGCGCCCGCATCGTCAACGAGGACGGCCTGGCCCGGGTGGCCCGCACCATCCCCCTGGGGGACCTGCTGCTGCTGGGCCGGGGCGAGCTCCTGTCGGGCGGCCGCGAGAAGAACTCCGTGCTGGCGGACGCGCTCGAGGCCGTCTTCGGCGCCGTCTACCTCTGCGCGGGCCTGGAGCCCGCCGTGGCCCTGGTGGACCGGTGCTTCGCGGAGCTGCTGGATGAGGTCTCCAGCGGCCAGGGGAGGCTGGACTACAAGACGCTCCTCCAGGAGATGGCCCACGAGAAGCTCAAGCTGTCGCCCCGCTACCGCGTGATTTCGGAGGCGGGCCCGGAGCACTCGAAGGTTTTCGAGGTGGAGGTGACGCTGGGCGACGCGCCCTTCGCCCGGGCCTCCGGCCGCAGCAAGAAGGAAGCGGAGCAGTGCGCGGCGCAGGCCACCCTGGAGCGCATCAAGCAGGACGCCGCCACCGCCGCGAGCGCCGCCCCTCCGCCCCCCGAGGG
>NZ_JABUMQ010000023.1:0-58128 GCF_013336645.1 Myxococcus sp. CA039A
GGGGTGCGCTCATTCCGGGGTCTCTCCTATCAGGACGCGGAGTCTTGAATCCACCATGCACGAGGCCCGGGACGGATGTCTGTCTTTCCATCCAGACACCGCCGCTCATGGACACCTCGCGCGAGGTTGGGTCGACTACCCGACGAAGGGTGAGGCCTGACTCAGTCTGGATAGAACATCGGGTCCCGCGTGATGACGAACGAGGAGATGACGGAGGCCACCTCGTGCGGCAGTCCGGTGAACTGCACGCCCACCCCGGGCATCAGCTCCGGCATGCGGGGATTGGACTCGCGCACCCAGCGCACCACGCCCGTCACCTTCATGGGCCGGCCACCCGGCAGCGTGAAGTCCAGCTCCACCTGCGTGCCGCGAGGCACCGCGTCCACCGTGGCGATGAAGACGCCGCCCTCGCTGATGTCCATCGAGAAGCCGGTGAAGAAGTTGGAGTCGCTGCGCATGTCGATGGACGTGTGCATCCGCACGCGCCCGTTGCGCCGGGCCTCCTGGCCGTCCGCGCTCGCCGCTCCCCGCGCCGGGGGGGAGGGCAGCGCCAGGCCCTGGGACTTCACCGTGGCGGCGGCCTGCGCCAGCTCCGCCTGACGCACGCGAGCGGCCTCCTGCTGCGCGCGCGTGGCGGCCTCCTGTCGGGCCCGGGTCCGCGCGGCGCTGGCCTCCACCTGCTGCTTCAGCGCGGCCTCCGCGTCCGCCACGGCGCGTGACACCTGCGCGGTCTGCTCCTGCTGGATGCGCAGCGCGGCCTGCACCTCCGTCCCCATCCGCTTGCGCGCCTCCAGGGCCTTCTCGCGCGCCTCCAACGCCTTCGCGCGCGCGGCCTCCACGTCCAGGGACGGCACGCGAGCGGCCTGGAGCCTGGCCGCCTGCTCGCCCACCTGCGGGTCGGCGTCGGGTTCCTGGTGGGCACGGGCCAGCGCGGCGCGCACGCCGTCGAGTCGGGAGGTGAGGGCGGCGGTGTCGGCGAGGGCGCGCGTCACCTGCTCCGCGAGGCGGGACTCCTGGGCGGACAGCTCGCTCTCGGCGCGAGCCAGCTCGGCCTCACGGGGGCCCGACGGGGGGACGCGGGCGGCAGGGGACGGCGAGGTCATTCTTGGGACTCCAGAGGGCCGGCACTGTAGCAGGCTCCCCGGGAAGTCCACGCGCCCCTCGCGTGTGGGTCAATCCGCGCCCTTGATGCAGGCGACGGGCTTGAGGCGCCGGGCGACTCGGGCGAGCCCCGCCATCTCCACCGTCTCCAGCACGTCGTCCAGGTTCTTGTAGCAGGGGCCGGACTCGTCGAGCGGCGTCTGGCGGGTGTTGAGGATGATGCCGGACTCCGCCATGCGCGCGTCGGTGGCGCCCTGGTCCAGCACGCGCCGGGCCTCGCCTCGGGACAGGCGCCGGCCGGAGCCGTGGTTCACCGAGTAGATGGACTTGGACGCGCCCTCTTCGGCGAAGAGGATGGCGCTGCCGGTCTCCATGGAGCCTGGAATCAGGATGGGGTGGCCGGTGTCCTCCCACGTGGTGCGCTTGAGCGCGGGGTGGCCCGCGGGGAACGCGCGCGTGGCGCCCTTGCGGGCGACGAACTTCCCGGCCTCCTTCTGGATGAGGTTGTGGGAGATTTCGTAATAGACGCTCGCGGTGCCGCCGAAGACGTCCTCCAGCGCGGCGCACACGGCCTCACCGATGATGAGCCGGTTGGCCACGGCGAAGTTGGCCGCCATGTTGTGCAGGTTCCAGTACTCGCGGCCCATCGGGCTGTCGGCGTCGAGCCAGACGAAGTCCTCGCTGCGGCTCTTCAGGCCCAACTGGGCGGCGCCCTTGACGAAGAACGTCTTGGCGATGTTCCACCCGAAGCCCCGGCTGCCGGTGTGAAGCATCACCCAGACGCGGCCCTCTTCATCCACCTGCATCTCGGTGAAGTGGTTGCCACCGCCCAGGCTGCCCAACTGGCCGCGCTTCTCGTAGGCCCGGTCGGGGATGTCCACCCGGTCGTCTTCCACGGGGATGAAGTCGCGCTCGGTGATGGCGGAGCCTCGGCCCAGGGCCTTGGCGCCGTGGCGGACGACCTCCGCGAAGGCTCGGTCGGACACCTTGCGCTGTGCCTGCACGCGACTGGCGCCCACGCCCACGGCGATGCGGCGGGTGACCTGCTCAATCCACTGGCGGCGCTTCGCCGGATCCGCCACGTCCTCCGCGTTGAGGGACGTCTGGAGCTGCACCATGCCGCAGCCGATGTCGTAGCCGGCGGCGGTGGGCAGGAGGATGCCGTCGGTCTCCACCACGGTGCCGATGGGGACGCCGTAGCCCACGTGACAGTCGGGGGTGACGGCGACGCGGGTGACGCCGGGGAAGGACGCGGCGTTGACCACCTGGTCGAAGACGGCGTCCTCCATGCCGGGAAAGTCGGGGCCTTCGCCCCACAGGAGCTTGTCGGAGAGGAACAGGTCCGCGTCGACCTTCATGGTCTTGGTCTTCGGCAGGACGTAATGGCCTTCGGCGGCCTTTTCCAAACGCTGCTTCCAACTCATGGCTTTGACTCCCCTGACGCCCCTGGACAGGGGTGAACACGCGCGAGGGACGGGAGCGTCCGAAAGAAGCTGACCCGGGCGCCCGGGTTTGTCCGAGCCTCCGAGGATGCTGGGAGAGCGGGCGGGAAAGCGAGCGAATTTCCGGGGTTTTCCCTCGGAGAATGGGGGAGGGCGCCAGGGCGCGACGCGGTGCGTGGGTGGCGCCTGCCCCGGACCTTGGGACGATGAAGAAGGGCGGGTGCTGTTGCCGTCTCGACGTCGGCAACGCATCCTCGTGGTGGCCCCGAGGACTGGTTCGCACACCCGGACAGTCGACCGAAAGTCGGCTCGCGTGCGAAGCGCGGGAATTGGATCGGCCGAGGACTTGCCGCATTCCGGCTCCAGGCCCATCCATCTCCCATCCAGGCAGGGGGTGGGCGATGGGTTTCCTCGGTGGGATGTTCCTGGCGGTGGCGTTGCAGGCGGTGCCGGCGGATACGTTGGCGGGGCCGGTGTTCAATCCGTCGATCTGCGCGAAGAAGCGCGTCGATGCGTGCGGTTGTCACCACGTGTATGGGATTCGGCACTGCCATCCCAACCGGAAGGGTGAGCACTGCGAGGCGCCGGTGAAGGCGCAGGTGTCGGAGGAGAAGGCGGAGGCTCCGGTGCTGGAGAGCCGCGAGTCGGAGCCGGCGAAGACGACGGAGCAGGAGAAGGCCGCGCAGCCTCCGGCGACGCACGAGAAGAAGCGCTTCGACCCGAAGAAGTCCGTGCCGATGTAGCCCGCGAGCGCCGCGCAAGTCCTGGTGTGAAGGCTGGATGCGCCTCCGTGTCGTGGGGCGCTCCGCCAGACGCGTGTCAGCGACGGTGGGCGAGGATGCGCAGGCCCACGGGCTGGAGCGAGTGCTCGTCCAGGCGACGTTGCTCGACGGTGAGCAGGTGCTCGGCCACGCGCTCACCGGAGACGGTGTTGTCGTGGGCCTCGATGGCGCCTCTCGCCAGATAACGGAACAGATAGGGTCCGCGAGTCACCTGGGAGACCTCGAAGCCTCCGTCGCGGAGCGCGGTGAGCATCGCGGCTCCGGTGTGGAGTGGCTCGTCGTGGTGCTCGTGCTCGTGGTGCCAGCGCTCCAGGGGTGGCTCGGAGGGGGCGCCGTGTACGGCCTCGGCGGGAAAGCGTCCGGCGACGGCCAGCAGGTCCTGGGTGTCGTAGTACCAGCGCGCGGTGGTCTCGTCCGGCGCGGCCAGGTCGAAGTCATCCACGACGAGCACACCCCCGGGGACGATCAGTTCGCGCAGCCGCGCCACACTCGCTTCGAGCGGAGTGAGGTGGTGGAGGACGGTCACCGCGACGACGGCGTCGAAGGGCTGCTCGGAGGTGAAGCGCAGCAGGTCTGTTTCCTCGAAGCGGACGCGCGGTGAGCGTGGGGTGTCGCGCAGGCGAGTGTCGATGGCGACGACGTCATGGGCTTGAGCGGCGAGCTGACCCGCGAGGGAGCCGTCACCGCAGCCGACTTCCAGGACACGGCGCCGCGCGGAGAGGGCGGGAGCGACGAAGGCGAGCGTCTCGCGAAGGGTGAGGGGCGTCATGGCGGTGACGTGCATCGTGGTCGGCGGGGACCGCGAGGGGCAAGCTTCAGCGCCAGGATTCACGGCGGGGACCGGCGCACCGTGGAGTCGCGAGCGCGAGGGCAGGTCGGTTGCCAGGAGAGGTCGCCGAACCCGTTCGTGCTGCGCGGGTTGGCGGTGTCCGTGTCAGTGCGCGATGAGCGGAGTGGTGTCCGAGATGGGTTCGTCGCGGGGGTGTGAGGACACGTCTCGAGGGGGCAGCGGGAGGGACTCCGCGCGGCTCAACGACAGCGGTCCCTCGGCGCGGATGATGACCCAGTGGGACTGAGGCGAGACTCTCATCGCCACGCTGTTGGGGCTCAGCCATCGAAGCTCGGGCCGATAGGTCGCCACGGGCGTCACCGTCACGGGGCCACCGGTGGTCCAGAGACTCGCGCTCACCTCGACCTTGGGTGTCTCGCGAGGCACGGGAGCCGACGCGCTCACGGTGGTGTGCAGTGCCTGGGCGGGAGACATGGACGCGCTCGCGGTGGTGTGCAGCACTGTCGCGCGAGACAGGGGCGGGCTCGCGGTGGCGTGCAGCGCCTGGGCGGGAGACCGGAGTGCGTTCGCGGTGGCCGTTGCTGCCTGCGCGGGAGACAGGGGCGCGATTGTAGTGGTGCGTGGTGCCTGGGCGGGAGAAAGGGGCACGCTGCCGGTGGTGTGCAGTGCCTGAGCGGGAGACAGGGGCGCGATTGTAGTGGCGCGTGGTGCCTGGGCGGGAGACAGGGGCACGCTGCCGGTGGTGTGCAGTGCCTGAGCGGGAGACAGGGGCGCGATTGTAGTGGTGCGTGGTGCCTGAGCCGGAGACACGGCCGCGCTCATGGTGGCAGTTGCTGCCTGCGCGGGAGACAGGGGCGCGATTGTTGTGGTGCGTGGTGTCTGGGCAGGAGCCCGAGGTGCGCTCGCGGTGGCCGTTGATGCCTGCGCGGGAGACAGGGGCGCAATCGTAGTGGCGCGTGGTGCCTGCGCGGGAGTCGGGGTCACGCCTGTCCGCAGAGCCGTGGTGTCCCGTGCCGCGACGAGCGTCCCGCGCACCACGGGCACGGCGATTTCACGCGGCGCCTCCACCTGTCGTGGCGCGACAGCACCGCGCGGCGGAAACGAGCTCGGCATCGTCGGTGCGGAGGGCACGGGTGCCCGAGTCGCGGGCCCAGGTGGCTTCACCTTCACCGGCGCAATGGCCGGCGCCGAGGGCAGCGGCCCCGGCACTCGAGTCTCTTCCGCGGCTCGCAGCACGAAAGGAGGCGGCGGAGGAGGCGGTGTCTTCACTCGCGCGTCCGTGGCGCGCGGAGCCACCGCCACCGGGGCCTCGCTCACCGTGACGAGCCCCGCCGCGTGACTGTAGAGCCGCTCGTCCTCCAGCGCCGTCGAGGGCGGCAGCGACGCCTGTCCCATGCGCGTGAAGTCCGACAGGAGTACCGGGTCCCTCGGGTCCAGCTCCAGCGCCGCGCGAAGCGACGCGCGAGCCCGAGCCTCACAGCCCTGCGCGAGCAACAGCTCCGCCGCCGTGCGATACGACGCGATGGCGGCCTGCCGGTCCCCCGTGCGGCGACAGATTTCCGCGTGACGCACCCGCGCGTTCGGGTCCTTGGGCACCATCCGAAGGATGCGCGAATGGACCTCCGCGCATTCGGCGTACCGCTCCTGGACGAACAACAACTGCGCGGCTTCCTTCAACGCTCTCAACTGGGCCTGTGCGCGCTCGCTCATCGTCCTGTCCTCCGGAACGGATGCCCTGCGGGGGAAAGCAGGCGGCATGCCGTGGCGCCCGCGCACGCTCGAACGGTCCACTGTCCACCGGAGACACTGGCTCATGGCGCGAAAGCCCGTCTTCGAGCGAGCATCCACCGGGGACTCCGGGGTGAGGCGGGACGCGCATCGAGGCTCGCGACCTAAGGGAGAGCCTGTAGAAAAGGCGCCCCGCGCTGTAACAATGAAAGCCCGGTGTGTACCGGCGGTGGCCCATTCCGAGGTGTGCATGTCGAAGCAGCACAGCCGCTCGCACCTCTTCGTCCAGCACCTGCCGCCCGCCGCGCGTCGCTGCGCGGAGGTGCCCGGACTGGAGGCCCTGCTGGAGTCGTGGGTGTCCACCGGACGACACGCGTGGCCGGACGTGGTGCTTCCCGAAGAGGACTTCCTCCGCCATGTCGCCCAGCGGCTCGTGCCGGGCCAGGCGCCCGCGGATACGCTCGCCGCCGTGCCCGTGTCGGACCTCTATCTGGCCTGTGCCTGCGCGCGAGGACTGCCCGCGGCCCACGCAGCCCTGGAGCGGCACTTCTTCCCCAAGGTGGCCAGTGCCATCTCCCGGGTGCGGGGTGGTGGCGTGGACGCGAAGGAAGTGCTCCAGCAATTGCGTCAGCGACTCCTGGTCCCCGCCCAGGACGGCGCCGAGCCGAGAATCGCCGAGTACCAGGGAGGAGGTCCGCTGGCGGCCTGGCTGCGCGCGGCGGCGGTGCGGACGGCGCTCAACCTCCAGCGCGCGGAGGGCCGGCGTGCGCGCGCGGAGGAGGACGGGGACGGGACGATGTTCGAGCGGGTGGGCGAGGCCGGCCGGGACATCGAGCTGGACTACCTCCGCCGACGTCACCAGCAGGACTTCCGTGACGCCCTGTCGGGAGCGCTGGCGACCCTGTCCGCCCGGGAGCGCACCGTGCTGCGGCTGCACGTCGTGGACGGGGTGAGCCTGGAGTCCATTGGCGTCATGTACCGGGCGCACAAGTCCACGGTGTCGCGCTGGATGTCGCAAGCGAGGCAGACGGTGCTGGTGGGCGTGCGGGAGCGGCTCGCGGAGCGCCTCCAGTTGTCGTCGGGCGAGCTGCACAGCCTGATGCACGCGGTGCGCAGCCAGCTCGACATGAGCCTGTCGGGATTGCTGCGCGGCGAGCCCGGGCCCGGATAGGCCCAGAGGCGCTCTCCACTTTTTTCGCGGTCCGCGTGCAACACGTCACGGGGAGCGGTGTCACCGGAATGAAGGCGGGGCAAACGCGCCTCGGTTCACTCAAGGAAGGACACACCTCATGCGGAACGGACTGGTGGGATTCACGTTGATGGCGCTGGCGCTGGTGGGCACGAGCGCGGCGGCGGAAGAGCGCATCGAGCTCAAGCCGGGCGAGCAGCGAGTGCTCGACCTGAAGGACCTGACGCGGGTGGCGCTGGGAAACGTCAATACGGCGGAAGTGAAGACGCTGGGCAAGGGGCAGCTTGAAGTCACCGGCAGGGAGGCGGGCACCACGAAGCTGCTGGTGTGGAAGAAGAGCGGCGAGCGGCTGGAGTATTCCATCGTCGTGACGGACGGCGCCGCGAAGGAGAAGTAGGCCGCGCGGCGGGTGTGTCGTGGTGCATGGGGAGGAGGGCCCGAGTCCTTGCCGGGCCCCTCTCTCCTTCCTTCTGGGGGGGCGAGGTGGTGAAGATGCGACGCACGCACATGAGCCCGCTGCCCACTTCCGCGTCCCCGGCGTGTCCGGATGAGAACGCGCTCGCCGGCTTCGCGAGTGGCGTGTTGCCTCCGGCGGATGTTCCGGCGATGGCCGCGCACCTGGACGTCTGCGAGGACTGTCGAGCCCTGGTCGCCGCGGTGGCGGCAGAATCCTCCGCGCCGAATCCAGGCGGGCTGTCCCAGGGGCCCACGCGGCTGGACTCGAGGGTGCCATCCCCGGAAGGGGAGAAGCCGGGCGTCGCGGGAGAGCTCCTGCTCGAAGGGACGCGACTGGGGCCCTATGTCCTGCGCGAGCTGCTGGGCGTGGGAGGCATGGGCGTGGTGTACGCGGCGGAGGACCCGAGGCTGGAGCGAAGGGTCGCGGTGAAGCTGCTGCGTCCCCTCCGCGAGGGCATCGAGGGTGAGAATCGGGTGCGCCTGTCGCGAGAGGCGCAGGCGATGGCGCGCCTGTCCCATCCCAACGTGCTGCCTGTCTTCGAGCTGGGCTCGGTGGATGGACGGGACTACCTGGCGATGGAGTGGGTGGAGGGAACGACGCTCGCGGGCTGGCTGCGCGAGCGGGAACGTCCCTGGCGTGACGTGCTGAAGTTGTTCCTCGCGGCCGGAGCGGGGCTGGTTGCCGCGCATCAACAGGGGCTGGTCCACCGCGACTTCAAGCCGGCCAACGTGCTGGTGGGCAGGGATGGACGTCCTCGTGTGACGGACTTCGGCCTCGCCCGTCGATGGCGGCGCGAAGACAGTGATGCACGCGCCGCCGCCGAGGTCTCCACGACGACGCTGCCGCTCGCGACGGACCAGGAGGAGACCGCGCTCACGCGAGAGGGCACCACGCCGGGCACGCCCGCGTACATGTCACCCGAGCAGCGCCAGGGCAGGGCCGTGGACGCGCGAAGTGACCAGTACAGCTTCTGTGTCGCGCTCTACGAAGCCCTCCACGGCGAGCGTCCCGACAGGTCGTCGAAGCGGACCTCCGTCGAGGCTCGCGGCAAGAAGGGCCCCAGGTTGCCGGCGCACGTGCGGGCCGCGCTGGCGCGAGGGCTCGCGAGTGAACCGGAGGCACGCCACCCCTCGATGGAGGCCTTGCTCCAGGCGCTCTCCGGGCCCTCGTCCGTGAGCAAGAAGTGGCTGGGGGGCATGGCGCTCGTGCTGGTGGTGCTCCTCGGAGCGGGCACGTGGGCGCGGGCGTGGCTCCAGCCGGAGTTCGCTCCGAAAGAGAGCGAGGCCTTCCTGTCGGAGGTGGAGTCCGCGCGGAAGGCCAGCGGCAACGTCTTCTTCCCGATGCTGCTTGGGGAAGCGCGCAAGCTGGAGCTGCCCGGACTCAGTCGCGTCGCCATCGGGCGCTCGGACCTCGTCGAAATCCAGTCCGTGGAGAACGGGTTGCTGCTCACGCCGCTCTCCTCCGGCGCCACCCACCTGCTGGTCTGGACCCGCGATGGGAAGCGGGGCCTCTACACCGTGTCCGTCACGAGCCCCTGACCCACGCCTTCAAGACCACGACGCGGTGGACACGGGCCCGACGGGAACACCGTCGGGCCGCATCGTCACAGCCTTCGCGGAAGCTACGCGGGCCACGGTGACAGCATCTGCGTCTCGTACTTCCCAAGCAGGGCGTGCGTCGCGCGCGCCGCGGCTTCGACCTCGGCGTGGCCGAGTCCCTTGGGCAGCGTCGAGATGACCGTGGGGAACGCCCCGTCGAACACGAGCAGGTTCTCCAGCTCCAGCGGGTCGCTCTGGAGGTCGTAGAGCTCCCACTGGTCGGCGTGCTCGCCCGACGGGTCCCACGTCCGCGCGAGCTTCCAGCGCGGCGTGCGTACGCACCGGACGTGGTTGGGCTGGCACACCGCGCCGGGCTTGAGGTCCGGCACCTTGCCCGCCTTCGTGGTGCCTTCGCGCAGGGCGTCGACGGAGCGCGTGAACACGGCGAACAGCGCATCGTCATGCGCCTGGTGCGGGTCGCCGGTGTGCGGCAGCGTCTCCGTAATCTCGTCGTCGGTGATGAAGAGCACTCCGGCGCGAGGCGTGCCGTCGGGCTCCGTCACGGTGTTGGTCTCTCCGCGCGCCAGCGGGCTCAAGTCCGCGCCGACGAAGGGAGGCACCGGGCGGTGGAGTCGCAGGTCGGTGCGAATCGCGTCGAGCGCGGCGCCTTCGATGCCCGCGAGTCCCAGGAGCGTGGGCAGCACGTCCACGTGGCTGCTGAGCGCTTCAATCTGCCGCGTCTCCGGAGCGACGTCCTTCTCCACGGGGAACTGGACGACGAGGGGCACATGCAGCGCCTCCTGATAGGCGGTGTGCCACTTCTCCATCATGTAGCCGTGCGAGCCGGCGTACTCGCCGTGGTCGGAGAGGAACATCACGAGGGTGTTCTCGCGCAGGCCGCTTTCATCCAGCGTCCGCAGCACCTGGGCGATGTGCGCGTCCACCACGTGGATGAGCCACGTGTAGTACTGGTTGAAGCGCAGCGTGGACACGTCCGGAGCGGCCGTGAGCTGGAAGGGGATGCCCGAGTTGAGGGTGACGGCGACGGGGTCGATGTTCTCGTTCGCCTGATGCAGGACGAGCCCCGTCTTGGCCGCGAGCGCCAGGCCCATCTTGTATGCGTAGTCGCGCTGACAGCTCGGCTTGTTGACGAGCGAGTCGTGCACGTTGGGAGGCAGGTGCGCGTTCTCCTGCGGAAAGTCCTGGGGGTTGAGGAAGAAGGAGAGGCTCCCCGAGACGGGAGTCACGGAGCGCGCTGTCTGTGTCGGCACGTGCAGCGGACCGAGTGGGCGCGATTCGGAGTCCAACTGCCGGGGCAGGATGGGATACGTCGCGATGTCGTGGGGGTTGGTGAAGGACGCGACGGCGAGCCACGGCTGTGGCTCGGTGGAGGGCGCTTCGCCGAGCGGGGCCGTATAGGACTGCTGGGCGAGCGCGCGGTTGTAGGGCTGACCCAGCGCCATCCTGCGCAGGAAGGTGCAGGCCAGGTCCGCGAAGCCGATGTCGCGGAAGGTGCCCAGGTTGTTGACGGAGGAGCCGTGCGGCTCCGGATACGACAGCTCCCAGTCATCGAAGCCGTACTGCTTCAGCGAGTGGTCCGGTGGATTGCTGACGTGCCACTTGCCGAAGTAGTGCGTGTGGTAGCCGGCCTTCTGGAACCAGTGGCCGATGGTGGGAATCCCATCGGGCTCCAGCCAGGGGAACGCCGAGGCGTCGCCGCTCTTGAACAGGCCGTCCGTCTGCGTGACGCCGGTGCGCGTGCCGTACTGGCCCGTGTAGATGGCGGCGCGGCTGGGGGTGCAGGCCGAGGTCGCGATGGTGTGGTTGCGGAAGACGGCGGCGTTCTTCCGCAGCGCGGTGAAGCCGGGGAAGTACTTCCGGTAGGGATTGTCCTCACCGCCCTCGTCGATGAAGCCGAGGATGTCCTTGATGCCGGGAAGGAAGCCCCCCTCCGGGCCATAGGCGAACCGGGGGAACATCAGCTGGTCCACCGTCAGCAGGAGGATGTTGGGGCGCGAGGCTTGGGTCATGGGTTCTCCGGGACGCCAGGAGGGAGCAAGGCTGGCGCCCGGAGTTGCACCCACCGTGCCCGTGCGCGCGGAGCGCCTTGCTGTCCAAGGTCCGGGGGCCTCACCCGACGCGCGGCGTAGCGATGGAACGCGGCTGCGTTCGCCTCGGACGCGGCGCGCGGGAGAGGAGGGGACTCACGCCGTCGAAGCCTCGGTGCGGCGGTGGCCCGCGAACGGAAGCTCGGCCCGGTGACACGTCGTCCGTTCGCGGTCTTCGAGCCCGTGGTGCGGTCAGCGTCCGCCGCGCGGAGCCTGTCTCGCCTGACGCGGCGTCTCCTGGCCCAGCAGGCGGTATGCGCTCTGGCGGTGTTGCTGGAGCTGGGGCAGCAGGTTGTCGAGCATCGTCTTCAGCGCGGTGTTGTCGACGAACTGCTGCTGTCCGGCCATCACCTTGGCGATGACCACGTCATGGTCGCCCACCATGGCCGCCAGGAACGCGCGGTCGAACGCGGGGCCCTGGAGCGCCTGGAGCTTCTCCATCGTCGCGTGCTCCGCGCCCTGCATCGCCTTGGCGAGCGACGAGTCCGCCTTCGGCTCTCCCAACTGGAGCTTCTTCGTCTTCGCGAACGCGAGCAGGTTCTCATCGGCCTGTCCGTGCTCGCGCTCCATGCGGGCGCCAAAGTCCTTCACTCCCTTGGAGCTGCCGTTCTTCTGCGCGAGCTTCCCCATCTGGACTTCCATCTGGTTCGCGTGGTGCAGCTCCTCCAGGAAGGCCTTCTCCTCGGTGGGGATGGGCAGCAGGCCCTCGCGCATCCACTTCGCGGCCTGCGCGTCGGGCTGCCCGGAGCCGCCCGTGCCGGGCCAGGCGCTCGGGTCCTTCTGGATGTCTTCTCCATGGTCGATGGCGTCCGCCTCGCCCATGCGAATCATGCCCTGGCTGTCACCGGTGCCATTGTTCTGCGTCGTCGGTGTGTCCGACGCCTTCGCGTCCTGGTTGTCCTGCGCCCCCGCGGTGCCACCCAGCACCAGCGAACCCACGAGCATCCAACCGTGCCATCGCATCATCGCCAGCCTCCCGAGAGTGGAACTCCAGGAGGCAAGGTGGCGATGGGGAAGCGCCGGTGGCCAGGGAACACCAGGGGAGCGGACAGGGGCTCCGTCCCCGGAAGGGCCCCGAGCCTCAGGGCTCCGCGAGCAGGAACAGGGCGTGCGCGCTGGCGATGGGACGGGTGCGGTCGTCCTGCCAGGCCTCGACGCGGACGTTGGCCACGCGGCGGCCCTGGCGGGTGATGAAGGCGCGCGCGAAGGTGTCCTGCGCCTTGCCCGAGCGCAGGAAGTCCACGGTGATGGAGATGACCTTGGGCACGCGCGGCGTCTCCGTCTGGAGCAGCAGCTCGAAGATGGCGGACGACTCCAGGAGCGCGCCCAGCGTGCCGCCGTGCAGCGCGGGGATGAAGCTGTTGCCGATGAGCTTGGGCGTGTAGCGCATCCGGCAGAGCATCTCCCCGGCCAGGTTCTCCACGCCGATGCCCATGAAGCGCGTGTAGGGGATGGCGTCGGTGAGCTGGCCGTACTCGCGCGTCTTGCGCACGTGGTGCACCAGCTCGGCGAGGGCGGAGGGGGACTTGGCGTCACTCACGTCATTCCTCCAGCCGCATGAAGGTGCCCTGCGCGGAGGCCACCGGATTGCTCTTGTCACCCTGGTGTACGAGCGCGCGGACGAAGGCAATCTGTCGCGTGCTGCGATAGCACTCGGCCACGGCGATGAGGGAGACGTGGGGGCGGGCGGGGCGCAGGTAGTCGATGCGCAAATCCAACGTGACGAGCGGCTGGATGCGACCCAGCTTGAGGATGACGGCGGAGCCGCAGGCCGCGTCGATGAGCGTCGTGACGGCGCCGCCGGCGATGACGCCCGTCTCCGGGTTGCCGACGAGGAAGTCCGCGTAGGGCAGCTCGACGGTGGCCTCGGCGGGGCCGATGTCCAGGAGCTTCAGGCCCAGCGCGTGGTTGTGGGGGACGATGTCCGAGTAGAACAGGGCGGCGCGTTCCATCCGCTCGGCCTTGTCTTCGGGAAGGGTGAAGTCCGACATGGGGAGCGGATAACAGAATCAGGTCCGGATGGCGCGTGACGTTTCGCGTCGAGCCTTTGTCGGCCGCTCAGGAAGAGGGCTGCCCGGTCCCCTGTTCACGCTCGTCGAGCCTGTCTGCCCTGGGCCGGGTAGTCTCCCCGCCCCGCACGGCCGTGTCTCGCGCAGTCCCCCATCACGAGGACCTCCGGTGAAACGACTGACCTCCGCCCTCTGCGTCGCCCTGCTGGTACCGGGCACGCTCTTCGCCGCGCAGCCCGTGGCGACCCCTCCCTCCGCTCGGCAGGACCCGCTGCCTGCTCCCCAGAAGAAGGACGAGGCCGCGCGCGAAGCCGGCCGCGCCGTGGAGGTGGACCCCAACGCGCCGTCCGCCGAGCCGGGTGCGAAGGAGGACAAGGAGAAGGACGCCTGGAAGGTGGACGCTCCCGGCTTCCCCGCGAGGCAGGTGGACATCGACGTCACCGAGGGGACGTGGATGAACGTGGATGTGAGCCCGAGCGGAGACGAACTTGTCTTCGACCTCCTGGGCGACATCTACGTGTTGCCGCTGGCGGGCGGCGAGGCGCGCGCGCTCACCTCCGGCGTCGCGTGGGACATGCAGCCGCGCTTCAGCCCGGACGGCAAGTCCATCGCCTTCACCAGCGACAGGGGTGGCGGCGACAACATCTGGGTGATGAAGCGGGATGGCTCGGACGCGAAGCCGGTGACGCAGGAGAAGTTCCGCCTGCTCAACAGCCCCGCGTGGAGCCCGGACGGACAGTTCCTCATCGCGCGCAAGCACTTCACCTCACGGCGCTCGCTGGGCGCGGGTGAGGTGTGGATGTATCACCGCTCCGGCGGCGAGGGCGTGCAGCTCACCGAGCGCGCCAACGAGCAGAAGGACCTGGGCGAGCCGGTGTTCTCTCCCGACGGCCGCTACGTCTACTTCAGCCAGGACGTCACGCCGGGCAAGACGTTCGAATACAACAAGGACCCCAACGGCGAGATCTACGCCATCCAGCGGTTGGATGTGGAGACGAAGGAGATTGACCCGTTCGTCTCCGGGCCGGGTGGCTCCATCCGTCCGACGCCGTCGCGGGATGGCAAGCAACTGGCGTTCATCCGCCGGGTGCGGACGAAGTCGGTGCTCTACGTCACGGACGTGGCCTCCGGAGCGGAGCGCCCGCTGTACGACGGGCTGGACAGGGACATGCAGGAGACGTGGGCCATCCACGGCGTGTACCCGACGCTGGCGTGGACGCGGGACGACAAGGCGATTGTCTTCTGGGCGGGCGGCAATCTGCAGCGCCTGGATGTGGCGACGAAGAAGCTGACGCCCATCCCCTTCCACGTGAAGGGCACGCGGACGATTTTCGAGGCGGTGCGCTCGCCGCAGGCCGTCGCGCCGGAGCGCTTCGCCACGAAGATGCTGCGCTGGGTGCAGGTGTCTCCGAAGGGAGACCGCGTGGTGTACCAGACGCTGGGCAAGCTCTACGTGAAGGAGCTGCCGGGCGGCGCGCCGAAGCGGCTGACGAAGCAGGAGGACCACCTGGAGTTCTATCCGTCGTTCTCTCGCGACGGGCGCTCCATCGTCTACACGACGTGGGATGACGAGAAGCTGGGCGCCATCCGCGTGGTGTCCGCGACGGGCGGCGAGGGCAAGGTGGTGACGTCGAAGCCGGGCTACTACGTGGAGCCGTCACTGAGCCCGGATGGCAAATCCCTGGTGTACCGCGCCACGGGAGATGGCTACCTGATGCCGGGGCAGTGGAGCCGGGAGACGGGCCTCTTCGTGCAGCCCGCGTCGGGTGGCACACCGCGCAGGCTGGCGCGGGATGGCGAGCAGCCGCACTTCGGGGCGCGCTCGGACCGCGTGTACTTCCTGCATGTGGAGCACAAGGAGAAGGAGGACGTGCGCTCGCTGAAGAGCGTGGGCCTGGATGGCGGCGAGGAGCGCACGCACGTGACGAGCGCGGAGGCGACGGAGCTGCGCGTCTCGCCGGATGAGCGGTGGGTGGCGTTCCGGGAGAACTTCAACGCCTTCGTCACGCCCTTCCCGAAGGGCGCCAAGGCGGCGACGGTGGGGCCCGAGGCGAAGGCGCTGCCGGTGGCGAAGGTGAGCCGCGACGCGGGTGAGTACCTGCACTGGTCCGGTGACAGCAAGAGCCTGCACTGGGCGCTGGGGCCGGAGCTCTTCACGCGGGAGCTGAAGCAGTCCTTCTCCTTCGTGGACGGCGCGCCGGAGAAGCTGCCCGCGGTGCCGGAGAAGGGCGTGGACCTGTCCTTCCAGGTGAAGGCGGACGCGCCGGAGGGCACGCTGGCGCTGGTGGGCGGCCGGGTCATCACCATGAAGGGTGACGAGGTCATCGAGCAGGGCGTGGTGGTGGTGCGCGGCAACCGCATCATCGCGGTGGGGCCGGTGGGCAAGGTGCAGGTGCCCTCGGGCGCGAAGGTCGTGGACGTGAAGGGCAAGACGCTGATGCCGGGGCTGGTGGATGTGCACTGGCACGGGGCCATGGGCGTGGAAGGCCTGATGCCCGAGCAGAGCTGGGTGCAGGCGGCGTCGCTGGCCTTCGGGGTGACGACGCTGCATGACCCGTCGAACTCCTCGGAGGAGGTCTTCGCGGCCAGTGAGCTGGGCCGGGCCGGAGCGCTCATCTCTCCGCGCATCTTCTCCACGGGCACGATTCTGTATGGCGCGGCGGGGGTGGGGTACCGCACGCCGATTGAAACGCTGGACGACGCGCGCTCGCACCTGCGGCGGATGAAGGCGATGGGGGCCTTCAGCGTGAAGAGCTACAACCAGCCTCGGAGAGACCAGCGGCAGAAGGTGCTCCAGGCGGCGCGGGAGCTGAACATGCTGGTGGTGCCGGAGGGCGGCTCGCTGCTCCAGCACAACCTGACGATGGTGGTGGATGGGCACACGGGCGTGGAGCACGCGATTCCGGTGGCGCGCATCTACGCGGACGTGAAGCAGCTCTGGGGCAAGAGCGGCACGGGCTACACGCCGACGCTCGGCGTGGCGTACGGCGGCAACTGGGGCGAGAACTACTGGTACCAGAAGACGAACGTCTGGCAGGACGAGCGGCTGTTGTCCTTCGTTCCGCGCCGGGTGGTGGACTCGCGCAGCCGTCGGCGGACGATGGTGCCGGATGACGAACTCAACCACGTGGACGCGGCGAGGACGGCGCGTGAGCTGAACGACGCGGGCGTCAACGTGCAGTTGGGCGCGCATGGTCAGCGCGAGGGCCTGGCGGCGCACTGGGAGCTGTCGATGTTCGGTCAGGGCGGGATGAAGCCCTTGCAGGCGCTGCGCGCGGGGAGCCTGGGTGGCGCGCGCTACCTGGGCATGGATGGGGAATTGGGCTCGCTGGAGGAGGGCAAGCTCGCGGACCTCATCGTGCTGGACAAGAACCCGCTGGAGGACCTGATGAACAGCCGCTCGGTGCGCTTCACCATGGTGAACGGCCGCCTGTTCGACGCGGCCACGCTCAACGAGGTGGGGACGCGGCAGCGGCAGCGCGCGAAGTTCTACTTCGAGAAGGACGGCAACGAGGGTTGGAGCCCCAAGGCCACCGCGCACACGCAGACGCACGAGTGCGACTGAGCGTCGGGTGACGTGACTCGGGCTCCGGGGGCGAGCGTGTCCCTGGAGCCCGAGACCGCTCCGGCCGGAAAAGGCCACCCGCGAGCGATCCCGTGCTTTCCGTCTATTCGCGGTTTGTCGGCTTTGTCTTGAAGACAGGTGTAGTCCTTCCTAGATTGCCCGAGCACCGTCGGTGGGCACCTGGGGAGGCCGTGGAAGATGTGGGTGAACGCGCAAGGGCCAGGGGTCGCGCTGGCCATCGCCGCCCTGGGGGTGTGCGGGTGCTCGTCGCCGCAAGTGGCTGACCCCGACATCGTGCGTCCCGCGCCGGGGGCGCCGTTCCTGGACAAGCTCCCGGGGCCGATGCTGGGGCCGTTCAGCTCGCCCTCCAGCGCCCTGCTCGCGGCCTGCCGGAAGATTCTCACGAAGCCCCACTCGAGCGCGGGGGCTCGGGACCACCAGGACTTCGATATCCGGTGGCGTGTCTCCAGTGAGTACTGCGCCTGGATGTATTACACGCCGGACCAGCAATACGTCGTGAGCAAGCTGACGGACCAGTCGCGAGTCGACCCGTTGCAGCGGAGCAAGAGTTGTCTGCTCCCCTCCTGGGTGGATGACCCCCGCTATCCGCCTGACGCCATCCGATACATCTACGCCCTGCACAACCATCCCTATGGCAGCAGCCTGACGGAGAACGACATCCGGTTCATTGTCTCGGAGGGGCTCGCGCACGGCTTCGAGAGCGAGACGAAGGATGGGCGCTTGCGGCTCTCCGTCGTCGCCTTCTTCTCCCGGAACGCAGCGGAGCCTTCGTGCGACGGCTTCCACCAGTACATCCCGCTGACCGGGCAGTTGTTGAAGTGGTCTCGCAGTGGGGCGAACTGGCAGTGCGAACAGACGGGCTCGGTGCGCTGGTCGGACGCTGATACACGAACGTTCTCGGTCCAGAAAGGAAGCGCGCCGTGCGAAAGGAGCAATACACCATGAAACATCTGCTCCTTCCGCTACTGGTGCTCCTGTCGAGCTGCGTCCGGCATGCGGGCGCGCGCACCGCGAATCCGCCAGAGGACCCGTCCATCCAGTTCCCGGAGGCGCTGGGACAGGACGCCATCTCCCTGGGCGCGGAGGGACAGGCCTATGTCCTGGATGGCGCGATGCTGGGCGCGCTCTCGATTGCCGCCGAGGACCTCCTGCCGTTGGAGTCGCGCGGGCGCTCGTGCTGGAACCGGCAGGAGTCGTACCTCTATCGCGTGCTCCGACAGGGGGACGTGTTCTTCGTGAGTATCTCCGCGAACCCCTCCGCGTGCGGAGCGGAGCCCCGGATGTTGGATGGTGGCGCCGCGTACGCCATTGGAATGGATGGGCGCATCCTCCGACGCCGCTTCGACGGAGCGCAGGAGCCGTTGTCGCCGGATGCGGGCACGGAGTCCGATTCGGGAACGGAGCCTGATTCGGGCATGTCCCCGGACGCCGGTATCCCCGTGGGCGATACGACGTGGGGCAAGCCGCTCCAGCCTGTTCCCTCCTGGTGGACGGATGGCGGCACGGATGCGGGAGCGGCGCTCCGCTGAATCGGGCGTGACGGCCCCGGGGAGGCGTGTGGCCCCCGGAGCCGGTGTGCTGCCGCGAGTCAGGGGATGAGGGTCAGCGCCAGCGTCTGGAGGGCCGTGTACTGAGGAAGCCCCTCAGGGGAGGCGCAGGCATTCTCCAGGTCGGCGGTGACGAAGGTCAGGGTGCGCACGGCGGTGGCTCCCGCGTACTTGCCGGAGACGACCGTGCCAATCTGGGCTGTCTCCTTGACGGAGGAACCTCCGCTGATGACGACCTGGGTGAGCGAGAGCTGAGACGTCTCTCCGGTGTTCCAGACGATGTTCACCGTGCCGCCGCGGATGCCGAGCAGGTCATCGCAGGCGAGGCCCGGTCGGAGCGCGGCGGGGAAGTTCGTGGTGCCGGACGTCACGGGGCTGGTCAGCAGGGAGATGCAGTTGGTGAGGCTGCCGACGCCTGAGACAGACGTGTCCTGTGGGGTGTTGGTGAGGGGCGGTGAGAAGGAGATGGTCGTCGTCCCAAGCAGACATGTCACGGTGCCGAGGAGCGGCGCCTCGCTGGACTCCAGCGTGGATTCGAGCGGAGGCGTCGGTGGGGCGTCGGTGCCACAAGCAGAGAGGGTGCTGGAGACCAGGAAGAACGTCGTGAGCCACAGCCAGGATTGTCGTGCGCGCATGTCCGCCTTGGAGTTGGAGGTGGAGACACCGTAACGGTGCATCGCACGGCGGTCGCACGTGGCTTGGGGACCCTATCGGTTGTGAGTCATCGCGCTTGTACATACGTCCAACGCGCGGAGCCCGCAGCGTACCCCGCAGGGTGTTTCACGCGGTGGCGCGGGCCGCGAGCTTTCGGGACAGCAGTGCATCGAGCGAGAAGCGCCCGGGCCCGGCGGTGAGCAGCAGCACGGAGACGGCGATGTACAGCGTCGCCAGCTCCGAGGAGCCGGAGCCACCCGCGCTGCGTCCTCCCGCGCGGACGAGCCAGGTGGGCAGTCCACCGAACGGCTCACCGGGGCCCGTGGTGAGTCCCATCACGCTGAGCCGGATGAACGGGTCGCCAAAGGGAATGTGCGCGATGACGATGCCCACGAGCATCGTCACGGCGACGCCGAGCGTGGCCAGCGGTGTCGCGACTCCCACCATCCACGCCAGGCCTCCGAAGAACTCGGCGGCGGCGCCGAGGAACTGGAGCACGCCGGGCACGGGCGCGCCTTCGCCCATCCACGTGAAGGGCGTCACCATCTTCCCCGCGCCATGCAGGGCCATGAGTCCACCGGTGAGGATCCGCAGCACGAGCAGGCCGGTGGAGAGAGAGCGGTCCGCGGTGCGCGGGTCGACGAGGATGCGAGACAGGGTGTGGGTCATCGGGACTTCTCCGGGGAATCGTTTTCCAGCAGCGACAGGGCGAAGCGCAGGGAGGAGCGGACGAGCGCGGAGTCGGGCTCCGTCTTGCCCACCACGCTCATCCCCTGCACGAGCACGACGAGGTGCGCGGCCAGCTCCCGCGCGTCATGCCGTCGACTGAGGAGTCCCTGCTCCTGGGCTTCCAGGATGGCGGGCACCAGCGCGGCGGCGAGCTTGGCGAAGGATTGTCCGACCACGGCACGAACCTCGGGGTCATGCGGCGCGACCTCCGCCGCGGTGTTGGCGAGCAGGCAGCCACGCGTCCGTCCTGGCCCCGTGCAGCCCTTGCCGCGCACGCGCAGGTAGTGCTCCAGGCCGGCGCGAGGGTCGGCGCCGTGGGACAGCAGCTCTCGAATCTGCACGGCGCTCTGGTCCGCGTAGCGGCGCAGCGAGGCGAGGAACAGCGCGCGCTTGTCACCGAAGGCCGCGTAGAGGCTGCCCTTCAGGACACCTGTTCCCGTCTCGAGGTCTCGGACCGACACGGCGTGGTAGCCGGTCGTCCAGAATTGCTCGATGGCGCGGTCCAGCACCGCGTCCTCGTCGAAAGTCTTGGGTCGCCCCATGCCTGCTCCTCGCGAGACCCGAGGGGCCCGCGCGTTCTTGGACGATCGTTCAAATAATGATTGTTGGACGAGTGGTCAAGTTCAAGTGACGTGAAGGGGAACAGTCTCACGGGGGCGAAGGAGCCCACACTGGATGTGGGCGAGCCCGATAGGAGTCGACACATGTGGGTGGGTGGACCCGGAGGGGCACGGCACGAGCTGCCTGCTGCCGTGGAGGCTGGATGACCCGCGCTATCCGCCAGGGTCCTCCAGGAGGACGACGGTCCTGTACAGCGGTGTCCATGGAAGTGAGTTGTCGGAGGACGAGCTCTCCTTCCTGGCGTCGGAAGGGGAGCGCCACGGCATCGAGACCGAGCCAATCCGTGCGAGTGCGTGGCTCTCCATCACGCTCACCATCGCGAGGAATGCCAGGACGCTCTCGTGAAGTGGTGGAGTCAGCGCGGCTTCGTTGCCTGACGGTCACGGAGCGCTAGTAACTCACGTGCAACCATGCGGTCCTTGTCGCGACCCACGTGCTGCTTGATGGCGATGAGATCATCCAGACCGATGATTCGGCACGGATGCCCGTACAGCTCCATGGACACGGCTTTGGATGCCACGTCGTCATACGTGCCAACAGGCTGCGCCGTGGAGAGGATGTCGAGCCTCCCCAGGTCCGTCAGCAGGTAGAGGTTCTGGTAGGTCGCAAGCTCCGTGGGTGGCTCCGTCACAGGGCGCTTGGGAACGGCCAGGGCATAGCGAGGATGGTACGGAGCCAACGCATCGAACAGCTTCGTGAAGTTGTGCTCGGTGAATGGCGCGACGATGTCGAGGTCCAGGGTAAAGGTGGCCGACCCGTGGGCAACCGCCGCGACGCCTCCGATGATGACGAACTGAACCTGTGCATCGAGCAACAGCGTCAGAATCTCAGGAGTCCGCTGCATCGCTGCTCGCATCCTTGGGGCGGAGTGCTTCGTACAGCTCCGTCATGCGCTGTAACTGCTCGATGCGCTCCGTCGGAGTGAGCTCGAGGTTCTGTAGCAGAAGGGACACGTCCACGCCCGCATCGATGGCGGCGTCCCAGTGAGGGCCATAGCTGGGAAAAGACTGCCGGAGCAGGTCCCGCATATCCATGGCCCTACTCTAGGTCGGGAGCGTTTTGTCTGCAGCACTCCTCGACTCTCTGCTGGCCACCTCACAGGAGGACCTGGCGGGCCATTGATCAGAGGGCCCGCTTCTCTCCTCGCTGTCCGAGACGCTACTTCTTGGATGCGAGGCGCCGCCGCGCGGTGGAAGTGAAATACGAAGGACGGCCGCGCTTGTCGTGCTCAGGGCGCAGCGCCGCGGGTGTTGGTCCCGCACTTCGCTTCGAAGAGCTGGAGCCTGTCGCGCAGCTGCTTGCGGTAGGAGTCCGGGGTGGACTCGTGCAGCATGTCCAGCGCGCGACGCTGGAGTCCGAGCGCCTCCTTGCAGCGGTCCAACTGGAAGGACATCGCCGCCTGGAGCGTCAGCGCGTAGGGGTCTCCCGGTGCGAGCTCCACCGCGCGACGGGCCACGGGGAGGCCCTTCTCCGGCTGCTGGGTCTGCTGGTAGTGCGCCGCGAGGCTGGCGAGGATGCGTGAGTCGTTGGGCAGCAGCTCGGCGGCGCGCTGTCGGGCCTGCTCCAGCGCCTGGCGTTCGCTGTTCATGTCCAGGTGCTCCGCAAGCAGGTCCCAGGCGCGACCATCGTCGGGGTGTGCCTGCACCAGCGTGCGGGCGCGAGCCAGGTGCTCCTGGGGGTTCTGCTGGAGCTGCGCGGCGAGCACGGCGACGCTCACGCTGACAGGGTCCTCCTTCAGGCCCTGCTCCACCTCGGCGCGCGCCTTCTGGATTCGCTCTTCCTGGGGCCGCGCGCCAATGCCATGCAGGTGCAAGCGCCCGCGCAGAGCGTGGACGTCCGCGGAGTCCAGCTCGCGCACGGTGACGTCTCGGGGCACGGGGGGCAGGGGCAGGGTGAGGATGGCGGAGCGCCCGCTCCAGACAAACGTGCGCAGGTCCCCTCGCAGGTCCCCCGCGTCCTTGAAGGCGATGTCCCAGGCGGTGCGCGGGTCCTCGGCGCGGGCCAGCCGGGTTTGAAGCTCGTCGAAGCGCTCGGTGTGCATGTTGATGAGGTAGTGAACCCAGACCCAGGCAGAGGCGTAGTGCTGCTGCGTCTCCGCCGCGCTCATCGACTCCTTCTGGTCCCAGGCCCAGAGGTCGTCGACGTCGAGCCAGCCGTGCTGCCGCACATAGGCGAGGCTGTTCTTGTTCGCGCGGCCGAGCACGGCCTCCTGGGTGCTGACCTTGACGTGGGTGGTCTGCAGGTACTGGGCGAGCCCCTCCGCCAGCCACCGGGACTGGCGCAGCAGCACGTGCCGGCTCAGCTCATGCGCCAGCTCGTGCGTCTGCAGCTCCTGCTCGGGCCCGTCGTCCAGCACGTAGCCCTCGCCCGACATGACGAGCAGCGTGCCCTGCTGCGTCGGCGCCACGAAGCCCACGTAGTCGCCCTGGATGAACTCCTTCAGCTCGTTGGTGTTGCGCAGGAGGATGACGTCCACGGAGCCGGGGGGATTGAAGTCCGTTCCCCACGCCAGCAGCAGGGCGCGGCGGAGCTTCTCCAGCTCGAGCGCCGTCGTGGTGGCCGACTGGGGCGTCAGGTTCGTCTGGATGCGGAAGTGCTCGCTCTGGACTTCGGACCAGGTCCGCCCGCCTTCACGGGGACACAGCGCGCGGGAGCCCGCGCAGCCGGTGGAGAGCGCCAGGACCAGACTCATCAAGACAACGTGGAATTTCATGCGCGGGGTTCTGGCATGAACGCCAAGAGAAGGAGAAGAGACGCGCCGAGGGGGGACGCGTGAGTCCTCCCCGTGAAGTTCGGCATCCCCGCGGGAAGTCCCGAGGTCTCCGGCGCTACTTCTTCTCGTCGCCCGCCAGGATGCGAGGTGCCGCCGCGCGGTGGAAGCCCTCGTACGGCTTGGACGCGGAGGTCTCCTCCAACGGGAAAATCTTGGTGTTGCACGACGCGCCACCGTCAATCTTGATGACCTCGCCGGTGATGAACGCCGCCACGTCCGTGAGCAGGAACACGATGGCGCCGCTCACCTCCGCCTCCGTGGCCAGTCGCTGCAACGGCACTTCCTTCTTCAACAGCGGGATGAGCGCCTTGACGCCCTCGTCCTGGTAGCTGTCCATGCCGCTGGACGCGACCCAGCCCGGCGCCACCGCGTTGACTCGCACGCCCGTCGCCGCCCACTCCACCGCCGCCGTCTGCGTCAGGTTGAGCATGCCCATGCGCGCCGCGCCCGAGTGCCCCATCCCCGGCATCCCGCCCCACGCGTCCGCGAGCATGTTGACGATGGACCCGCCGTGGTTGCTCATCGACTGGAGATACACCTCGCGCGCCATCAGGAAGCCGCCCGTGAGGTTGGTGGCGACCACCGCCTCGAAGCCCTTCTTGGAGATGGCCGCGAGCGGTGACGGGAACTGCCCGCCCGCGTTGTTCACCAGGCCGTGGATGCGCCCGCGCGCCGCGACGATGCGTGCCACCGTGGCCTTCACGCCCTCCTCGTCACGGATGTCCACCGTCTCCAGTGAGCACTCGCCGCCGTCCTCGCGCAGCTCCGCGGCGACCTTCTCCAGCTTGTCCAGCTTGCGGCCCACCAGGACGACGTGCGCGCCGAGCGCCGCCAGCTCGTGCGCGGTGCAGCGCCCGATTCCGCTGCCGCCTCCCGTCACGACGATGTTCTGTCCCTTGAAACAACCCGGTGCGAATACAGAGCGGTAACCCATGTCGTCTCCCGAAGTGGCCCCGTGCGTGGCGAGAGGGCCCGTGGTGTCCGTGGTCGCCTCGCGGCGTCAGTCTCCCGCTTTCCGCCCGCGCCGGGAACGCAGCGCGTCCTCCAGCGTGAGCGCCCAGCGGTGGAGAATCTTCTTCCTGCGCGCGCTGTCGTCCCGCAGCAGGTTGGCGAGCCCCAGGCCCCGGATGAGGTCCAGCGTCGCCTGCACCAGCTCGCGCGTCTCCGGCTCGCGGTCATCCACGCCGAGCAGCGCCACCGTGAGCCGGTGTACCTCCCGCCCCACCTTCGCCTCCACCGGCAACAACTGCGCGCGCAGCTCCGCGTCCGCGCTCGCCGCCACCCAGAGCTGCGCTGCCGCGGCGAAGAGCGGCTGCGTGTAGAAGCCCGCCAGCATGTGCAGGATGCTCTCGGTCCGCCGCACGTCCGCTGGCAGGCGGGCCGCTCTCCGGCTGAGCTCCTCCACCTGCTGGTGCCCGACGTACTCCACCGCCGCCGCGACCAGGTCGCCTCGCGTGGGGAAGTGGTGCTGGCACGCGCCGCGAGACACGCCCGCTCGCTCGGCGATGACCGTCATCGTGGAGCCCGCCCACCCCAGCTCCGACAGGGCGCCAATGGCGGCCTCCATCAAGCGCTGCCGTGTCACGCGGCTGCGCTCCTGTTCCTGTCTGCCCGGCGGCGGTGCGTCGCTCACGAAGTCAGCTTGAAAGGCACCCTCGAAAAAAGCAAGCGCGCTTGCTTTTTTAGGCATGGGCTCCCAGACTGCCCGCATTCAGGCTGGACGTGGAGAGCGCATGAGCGAGTCCCCCCTCCGTATCGGCAATGCCTCGGGCTTCTATGGAGACCGGTTCTCGGCCGTCCGGGAGATGCTCGAAGGCGGCCAGTTGGACGTCCTCACGGGCGACTACCTGGCGGAGCTGACGATGTTGATTCTTGGCCGGGACCGGATGAAGGACCCGTCCACCGGCTACGCCAAGACGTTCCTCCGGCAGATGGAGCAGTGCCTGGGGCTCGCGCTGGACAAGAAGGTGAAGGTCGTCGTGAACGCGGGCGGGTTGAACCCGTCCGGCCTCGCGACGGCGCTGCGCGAGCTGAACGACAAGCTGGGCCTCAAGGCGCGCATCGCGCACGTGGAGGGGGATGACCTCTCCGGCAGCGCGGACGAGCTGGGCCTCGGCTCTCCCATCACCGCGAACGCGTACCTGGGCGGCTGGGGCATCGCCGAGAGCCTGCGCGCGGGCGCGGACGTCGTCGTCACCGGTCGCGTGACGGATGCCTCGCTGGTGGTGGGCCCGGCCGCCGCGCACTTCGGCTGGAAGCGGGACGACTGGGACAAGCTCGCCGGGGCCATGGTGGCCGGCCACGTCCTGGAGTGCGGCACGCAGGCGACGGGCGGCAACTACTCCTTCTTCAAGGAGCTGGATGTCCGCCGGCCCGGCTTCCCCCTGGCGGAGCTGTTCGCGGATGGCTCGTCCGTCATCTCCAAGCACGCGGGCACGGGCGGCGCGGTGACGGTGGACACGGTGCTCGCGCAGCTCCTCTATGAAATCACCGGGGCCCGGTACGCGGGGCCTGACGCGACGGCGAGGTTCGACTCCATCACCCTGGCGGCGGAGGGGAAGGACCGCGTGCGCATCTCGGGCGTGAAGGGTGAGCCGCCTCCGCCCACCGTGAAGGTCTGTCTCAACCACCTGGGTGGCTACAAGAACGAGGCGACGTTCATCCTGGTGGGGCTCGACATCGAGGAGAAGGCGGCGCTCATCCGAGGACAGATGGAAGCGGCGCTCACGCGCAAGCCGAAGGAGACGCACTGGACGTTGGTGCGCACGGACCGCGAGGACGCCGCCACGGAGGAGCAGGCCGCGGCCTTCCTGCGCGTCGTGGTGAAGGACGCGGACCAGAAGCTCGTGGGTCGCTCCTTCAGTGGCGCCGCCGTGGAGCTGGCGCTGGGCACCTATCCTGGCTTCACCATGACGGCGCCGCCGTCGGATGGCGCGCCTTACGGTGTCTACACGCCGGCCTATGTCGATGCGACGCGCGTGGAGCACGTCGCCGTCCTGCCGGATGGCGCGCGCACGGTCATCGCGCCCACGGAGCAGTCGCTGAAGCTGGCTCCTGTCGAGAAGCCCGCGTTGCCGGAGGCGCTGCCTTCGGGTCCCACGCGGCGGGCACCGCTGGGGCGCATCGTCGCGGCGCGCAGTGGGGACAAGGGCGGCACGGCGAACATTGGCGTGTGGGCGCGGACGGACGCGGCCTGGCGGTGGCTTGCGCACTTCCTCACGGCGGAGAAGCTGCGCGAGCTGCTACCGGAGACAGCGGCCTTCGCGATTGAGCGGCACGACTTCCCCCAGCTCCGAGGGGTGAACTTCGTGGTCGACGGGATTCTGGGCGAAGGCGTGTCGTCGTCGACGCGCTTCGACCCGCAGGGCAAGGCGCTGGGGGAGTGGCTTCGCTCGCGCCATGTGGACATCCCCGAGTCGCTGCTTCGTGAAGGAGAGGGTTGAGGCCGATGCCAAGAATCACATCGCGGGTGAACACGGGCTCGGAGTCGTTCCAGGCACAGCGCGCGGACATGCTCGGGCGACTCGCGGAGCTGCGGGGCGTGGAGGCGAAGGTCCGCGCCACCGAGAACAAGGCGACCGAGAAGTTCCACAAGCGCGGCCAACTGCTGCCTCGCGAGCGGCTGATGATGCTGTTGGACAGGGGCTCGCCGTTCCTGGAGCTGTCCACGCTGTGCGGGTACGGCTACCACGACGACAGTGACGGCTCGCTGGCGGGCGGCAACAGCATCGCGGGCATCGGCTACGTGTCTGGCGTGCGGTGCTTCGTCTTCGTCAACAACTCCGCCATCAAGGGTGGCACCGCGTCTCCCTGGGGTGTGCAGAAGGCGCTGCGCGGACAGGCCATCGCGCTGCAGAACAAGCTGCCCATGGTGTCGCTGGTGGAGAGCGGCGGCGCGAATCTCATGTACCAGCAGGAGATCTTCATCCCGGGCGGGGAGACCTTCTACAACCAGGCGCGGATGTCGGCGGCGGGCATCCCGCAAATCACCGTGGTCCACGGCTCCAGCACGGCGGGTGGCGCCTACCTGCCGGGCCTGTCCGATTACGTGGTGATGGTGAAGAAGAAGGCGAAGGTGTTCCTCGCGGGCCCGCCGCTGCTCAAGGCGGCGACGGGCGAGGTCGCCACCGACGAGGACCTGGGTGGCGCGGAGATGCACGCCACCGTCGCGGGCACCGCGGACTATCTGGCCGAGGACGACGCCGACGCCATTCGCATGGCGCGGGAAATCGTGTCCAAGCTCGGCTGGAACGAGCGACTGGCGGCGGCCGCGCCCACGCTCTACGAGGAGCCGCGCTACTCGCCGGACGAGCTGTGTGGCGCCATCCCGGCGGACTACCGCAAGCCCTACGACTGCCGCGAAATCATCGCGCGCTTCGTGGACGGCTCCGACTTCACGGGCTTCAAGGACGCCTATGACGCGCACACCGTCTGCGGGTGGGCGAACCTCTTCGGCGCGCCCATTGGCATCATTGGCAACAACGGCCCCATCAGCCCGAAGGGCGCGACGAAGGCGGCGCAGTTCATCCAGCTCTGCTGCCAGTCGGGCACGCCCATCGTCTACCTCCAGAACACCACGGGGTATCTGGTGGGGACGCAGCCGGAGCAGGGCGGCATCGTCAAGCACGGCTCGAAGATGATTCAGGCGGTGGCGAACGCCACGGTGCCGCAGGTGACGCTGCTGGTGGGCGGTTCGTTCGGCGCGGGCAACTATGGAATGTGCGGCCGTCCGTTCCATCCGCGCTTCATCTTCGCGTGGCCCAACGCGCGCACGGCCGTCATGGGCGGCGAGCAGGCGGCGAAGGTGATGTCGATTGTCTTCGGCGAGAAGCTCGCGCGCGGCGGTGAGGTGGTGGACGAGGAGGCCATCCGCGCCTTCACCCAGCCCATCGTCGACCAGTTCGACAAGGAGTCGCACCCCTTCAACGCCTCGGCGCGGTTGTTCGACGACGGCATCATCGACCCGCGCGATACGCGACGGGTGCTCGGGTTCGTCCTGTCCATCTGCCGCGAGGCGGGGCGACGCGAGGTCAATCCCAACAGCTTCGGAGTCGCACGCCTGTGAGAGGAGCGAACGGGATGGAGCGTTTCAGCAAGGTCCTCGTCGCGAACCGGGGCGAAATCGCCGTGCGGGTGATTCGCACGTGCAAGCGGCTGGGCTATCGGACGGTGGCGGTGTTCTCCGAGGCGGACCGGGGCGCGCAGCATGTACTCGCGGCGGACGAGGCGGTGCCGATTGGAGCGTCGCCCGCGAAGGAGTCCTACCTCGTCATCGACAAGCTCATCGGCGCGGCGAAGGCGTCGGGGGCCCAGGCGATTCATCCAGGCTACGGCTTCCTCTCCGAGAACGCGGCCTTCTCGCGCGCGTGCAAGGAGGCGGGGCTCGTCTTCATCGGCCCGGACGCCGAGGCCATCACCCTGATGGGCAACAAGCGTCAGGCGAAGCTGCGGATGATTGCCGCCGGCGTGCCGTGCATTCCCGGCTACGAGGCATCGGATGCGGACGACGAGGCGCTGGCGGTGGAGGGCGAGCGCATCGGCTTCCCGCTGATGGTGAAGGCGGCGGCCGGTGGTGGTGGGCGCGGCATGCGACTGGTGCACGAGGCGTCGCAGCTCCGCGCCGCGCTGCGCGGGGCACGCTCGGAGTCCACCAACGCCTTTGGCAGTGGTGAGCTCATCCTGGAGCGGGCCGTCATCAACGCGCGGCACGTGGAGATTCAGGTCTTCGCGGACGAGCACGGCAACGTGGTGCACCTGGGTGAGCGCGACTGCTCGGTGCAGCGCCGTCACCAGAAGATTGTTGAGGAGAGCCCGTCCCCCGCCGTCAGCGCGGAGCTGCGAGAGCGGATGGGACAGGTGGCCGTCACCGCGGCCCAGGCGATTGCCTACAAGGGCGCGGGCACCATCGAGTTCCTCCTCGCGCCGAGCGGCGAGTTCTACTTCATGGAGATGAACACCCGTCTCCAGGTGGAGCACCCCGTCACCGAGGAGATTACCGGCCTGGACCTGGTGGAGTGGCAGCTCCGCGTGGCCTCGGGCGAGGTGCTGCCGCGCGAGCAGAAGGACATCACGTGGAAGGGGCACGCCATCGAGGTGCGCCTGTGCGCCGAGGACCCGGCGAAACAATACGCACCGCAGGCGGGGAGGCTGTTGACGTGGCGGCTGCCCTCGCGCGAGGGCGTGCGAATCGACCATGGCGTGCGCGAGGGGCAGGACATTCCGCCCTTCTACGACTCCATGCAGGCGAAGGTGATTGCGTACGGCTCGGACCGGGAGCAGGCGCGGCGGCGACTGGTGGAGGCGCTGCACGAGCTCACCGTATTCGGTGTCACCACGAACAAGGCCCTGCTGCTCCACGTGCTGCAGGACGGGACATTCCGCTCCGGCGTCTACGACACGGGCTTCATCGGGAAGCACGCGGACGGCGCGACGCTGGCGCGGCTGTACGAGACGACTCCCCGTGAGCGGGCGCTGGCGGCGACGGCCCTCTTCCACGATGAGGCGCAGGTCCTCGCGAAGAGGAGCGGGCTGGATGGCTCGCTGGTGAACTGGAACACCGCGTACACGCATCCGGTGGCGATGACGCTGGAGGACCGGAGCGGTGAGTCGAAGGTCTCCGTGCGGCCGGTGTCTCCGTCGCGGTACGAGGTGAGCGCGGGCGGCGAGTCGTTCGAAGTCGGCGTGTTGGGGTTGGCGGACAGCGTGTTCGACTACTCCGTTGCCGGGGCGCGAGGCCGTGCGCGCTATCTCCGGAGCGGGGACTCGCTCTGGTTGGATTTGGGCGTCGGGGCACGCCGCCTCACGGACGTGACGTTTCGTCCGGCGAAGTCGTCGGAGGGGGCGGGCACAGGCCGACTGCTCGCGCCGATGGACGGACGCATCCTGCGCGTGGATGCGAAGCCGGGCGACGTGGTGAAGCCGGGTGACGTCCTCCTCGTGCTGGAGGCGATGAAGATGGAGTTCCAGCTCGCGGCGGACATTCCTGGCGTCGTCGAGGCGGTGAATGCCTCGGTGGGCGGACAGGTGTCCGCGAAGCAGTTGCTCGTGGTGCTCACGCCGGAGGCGAAGCCGAAGGAGCCGCCGGCCTGAAGGTGCGGGCAACATCGCGCCCCGCATATCGCTTGTCCCGGAGTGCGTGGGGAATGTCCGTGACGGGACTCCCACCTGTTCTGGGGTCCATGACGTTCGTGGACTGATGAGCAGGTGCGGGCGCCCCGCGGGACGGTGCGACCTTCCGGTTTCGGAACGAGGTGCTTTCTCTTGGGGCCATCGTCGTCAGGAGACGGTGGACCCGGAGTCGTGACGTGGACCCCTCGGAAGCGCGTGAGAAACTGTCGCTGTACTGCCCCATCTCCCCGGAGCTCCATCCTCGCGCGGAGGAGGTGGAGGCGCGGAGCGTGGAGTGGATGACGCGTCAGGGCATCTACCCCGATGAGCAGGAGCGGCTGCGCCTCTCCCGGATTCGTGTGGGGGAATTCGTCGCGCGCATCATGCCTTCAGGCACGGAGGCATCGCTCCAGGCCGCCGCCGACTTCGTCATGTGGCTCTTCGCGTTCGATGACGCCTTCTGCGACGAGGGCCGCTTCGGACAGCGGCCTCACGGGATGGCTGTGTATGCCGGTTGGTTGGGGCATCTGCTGGACTCGCCCCACGCGGAGGTGCTTCCCGACGACCCGTATGCCCAAAGCCTGCGGGACTTGCGGCTGCGGATGGAGGTCCATGCGAGCCCGGTGCAACTGCGTCGCTGGTCCGACGCGGTCCGCTCCTATCTGTACTCGCAGGTCTGGGAGGCGGCCAACCGAGACGACCAGCGCGTCTGCGACGTCGACAGCTACACGGTGCTCAGGCTCTACAGCGGCGCGGCGATGGTGTGTCCCACGCTCATCGACATCGTCAACCAGCACGAGGTGTCCACCGAGGAGCTGGCGCGTCCCCTGGTGCGCGCGGCGGGCGAGGTGGCGGGGACGATTGTCGTCTGGGACAACGACCTCATCTCCCACGGGAAGGAATCGCGCCGTGGCGAGGACCAGCACAACCTCCTCTCGGTGTTGATGCACGAGCGCGGCTGCTCGATGGAGGAGGCCACTCGCGAGGCGGTGAGGATGCGGGACGCGGTGATGGCGCTGTTCCTGCGATTGCTGGCGCAGGGACAGTCCAGTGCGAGTCTGGAACTGTCGATGTACCTGAAGGGGCTGGGGAACTTCGTGCGCGCGAACATCGACTGGAGCAACCGGTCCGGTCGCTACTTCGAGCGAGAGGTGCGCTCCTCCGCGGAAGGCGTCGTGGCGCTCGAGATGCCTCTCGTGGACGTCACGACGCTGGAGCCGCTGCCCGTTCGCTCGATTCAGTGGTGGTGGGGCTGTGTGTCGTCGGAGGGCTGAGCGTTGTTTCGGCTCAGTCCGAGCACGGCGAGTCCCACGAGGCACAGGGCCGCGCCCGACGCGCATACGCCCGCCCAGCCCCAGTGGGTCCACGCGGTGGTGCCCAGCCAGGAGCCGCCCGCGCCGCCCGCGAAGTACGTCACCATGTAGAGGGTGTTGAGGCGGCTGCGAGCCTCCGGGCGCAGGGCGTAGACGCGCGTCTGGTTGGAGATGTGGTTGCCCTGGGCGCCCAGGTCGAGCAGCACGACACCCAGCGCGATGCCCCACAGCCATTGGCCCAGCGGCCACATCAGCACGAAGGACAGGAGCAGCACGCCGATGGCCAGCATGTTGATGCGCCGTCCCCCGTGCGAGTCCGCGTAGCGGCCCACGAGGGGGGCGATCAACGCGCCCACGACGCCGACGACTCCGAAGAGACCGGCGACCTGGGGTCCGTAGTGCTGGGGGAGGCTCTGGAGGTACAGGGCGAGCGTGGACCAGAAGACGCTGAAGGCGCCGAAGGTGAGCGCGCCGAGGACGGAGTGGATGCGCAGCACGGGCTCGGTGCGAGCCAGATGGACCAGCGAGCGCATCAGCTCCGGGTAGGGCATGGCGGCCACGGCCGGCTGCGAGGGAAGGGTGAAGCGCAGCAGCAGCGCGAGCAGGAGCATCATCCCGGCGGCGATCCAGAACATGGAGCGCCAGCCCAGGTGGGTGCCCACGAAGCCGGCGGCGGTGCGCGACAGGAGGATGCCGATGAGCAGGCCGCTCATGACGGTTCCGACGACACGGCCGCGCTGTGCGGCGGGGGCCAGGTGCGCGGCGAAGGGCACGAGGAGCTGCGGGACGATGGTGGTGGCGCCCACGATGAAGCTGGCGAGCACGAGCCACGGAAGGGTGGGCGCGAGCGCGACGCCGACGAGGGCCAGGCTCACCAGCGCGGACATGGTGACGATGACGCGCCGTCGCTCCAGGCTGTCACCGAGCGGGACGATGAGCAGCATGCCCGCCGCATAGCCGACCTGGGTCAGCGTGGGCACGAGGCCGAGCGAGCTGCCGGAGGCGTTCAGCTCCCTGCCGATGTCTCCGAGCAGGGGCTGGTTGTAATAGAGGTTCGCGGCGGTGGCGCCGGAGGCGGCGGCCATGAGCCACACCAGCCCGGAGCTGAGGGTGGTGTGAGACGGTTCCGAGGGTGCTCGTGTCGACATGGGAGGCGCGGCGCACTCTCTTCCTGGAGTGCGCTCAGGTCCAGCGGCGTGTGAGGCGCGTCACGCCTGCTTGCTGGTGGGCGCGGAGTGCGTGGGAGCGCCGCGCGCGTGGATGCCGTGAGGTGGAGGGGGTTCCTGGAGTGCGCCCGGGTTCAACAGCACGTGAGGCTCTAGTCAGCCTGTTTGTCCTGGTGGTCGAGGGGAAAGCGGGAGCACCGCACGCGTGGAAGCCGCGAGGTAGATGGGTGCGAGGGAAGTAACGCCGGGCCAGGGAGTGCGCAGGGGTTCTCGTGGAGGACAGGTGTGAGGTCGGGCTCCACGAGTGCGGGTCGGTGTAGGCTTCCGGGTATGGCTGGAGTCACCACCGCGCCGGAGCGTCTGCCCGTCATCGACATGTCCCCGCTGTTCGACGCGTCCCCTTCCGAGGCACGGAAGCGGGTGGCGCGTGAAATCGAGCAGGCGTGTCGTGACACCGGCTTCTTCTATGTCTCCGGCCACGGGGTCTCGGACGAGGTTCTCGCGCGGCTGGAGGATGAGAGTCACCGTTTCTTCGCGCTGCCGCGTGAGGCGAAGGAGGCCATCGCCATGGCGCACGGCGGGCCTGCGTGGCGTGGCTGGTTCCCGCTGGGAGGCGAGCTGACGTCGGGGAAGCCGGACCGCAAGGAAGGGCTCTATCTGGGCACGGAGCTGGGGCCCGAGCATCCTCGAGTGAGGGCGGGCTGGCCGCTGCACGGTGCGAATCTGTGGCCGCCGGAGGTGCCGGGGCTGCGCGCGGTGGTGCTCGACTACATGGCCAGTGTGACGCGCGCGGCGCATGCGTTGATGGAGGGCGTGGCGGAGAGCCTGGGACTGGAGCGGGACTACTTCCACCGGACGTACACGGCGGACCCCACGGTGCTGTTCCGTGTCTTCCACTACCCCGCGGAGCCGGAGCCCGCGGATGGCGAAGAGCGCTGGGGCGTGGGGGAGCACACGGACTATGGGTTGCTGACGTTGCTCGCGCAGGACTCGAATGGTGGGCTGCAGGTGAAGTCGCGACGCGGGTGGGTGGAGGCGCCGCCGCTGCAGGGGACGCTGGTGTGCAACATCGGCGACATGCTCGACCGGCTGACGGGTGGTTGGTATCGCTCCACGCCGCATCGGGTGAAGAACGTGAGTGGGCGAGACAGGCTCTCGTTCCCGCTCTTCTTCGACCCGGACTTCGCGGCGGAGGTCCAGCCGCTGCCGAATGTGGCTTCGGCGGATGTGGACGAGGACCGGGCTCGGCGTTGGGACGGAGCGAGCGTCCACGCGTTCGAGGGCACCTACGGGGACTATCTGCTGGGGAAGGTGTCGAAGGTGTTCCCGCAGCTCGTGCGGCGGGTGTTGTAGTTCACGCGTGGCGTCGAGGCGAAAGCCCCTCGCCTCGACCTCACCGCGCGCCGCGACGAGCGGACCCTCGGGCCCGCCGCGCGTCCGCGTCGCTCAGCTCCCGCTTGTCGCCGGTGCTTCCGTGCGCGGCAACAGACGACCACCCAGCATGGTGATGCGCCGAGCCGCCAGTCGCTCACGCGCCTCGGGCTGGATGTCCTGCGGCGTCCACTTCAGGTCGTGGTCGAACTCCACGTGCACCGACTCGACGCCCTCCTGACCCGTGAGGCGCTGCTCGATTTCCCGCATGAAGTACGCCGCCATCATGCACATGGGAGACGTGATGTGCAGCCGCACCGTCACCTTGCCATCGCGGTGCTCCACGCTCTGGATGAGCCCCATCTCTCCAATGCCCAGCGGCACGCCCGTCGCCAGGCTGCACGGGTCCGGAATCGACTGGATGCGCTCGCGCAGCGCCGCTTCCATCGTCACGGCCGCGCCTCCTGCTGGTAGCTGTAGGGCTTGATGTCGCCCCTGGCGCGCTTGCGCGAGAACGCATCGTTCTCGATGCGCTTCTTCACCGCCTCGATGTCCACCCCGGCGTAGCGCGCGTAGTTGTCGCAGAGAATCATCCGCTTCACCTCCGGCGTCACCTGCATGCCCGCCATCTGCACCAGCTCCTCGGGCAGTTGGAAGTCGTGCCAGAACTTGTGCAGCGCCGGCTGCGGGTGGCTGAACACCGTCCCGGAGCCCCACATGATTTTCGACGGGCCCGCCCACTTGAGCAGCGCGGCCAGCGACTCCGCGAACCAGCGCTCCCGCTTCACCAGCAACGCGCCCGTCACCTCCAGGTTGACGTACACGTTGGGGAACAGCGACAGCTGCATGCCCGTCTCGTCCAGGAACGCCATGCCGCCGTGGACGATTTCGAAGTTCAGGTCCGGGAACGCATCCGCCGCGCCGCCGATGTCGTCGACCTTGTACGGCTCCAGCGGCACCGCCCCCATCGGCAGGCCCTTGTGCACCGCGATGTTCTTGATGCCCAGCTTGCGCGCCCGCTCGAACAGGGGGAACGCGATGCTCGGGTCATCCATCCGCCAGCCGGTGTGCTTGAACGAGTCTCCCAGCCACGCGGCCGGATAGAGCTTCAGGCCCGTGGGCTTGAGCTCCTCCGCCTGCCGCTCCAGGTCCTCCAGCGCCGCCGTGCCCCGCAGCGGGTCCACGCCCGCGTAGACGAGGAAGCGGTCCGGGAAGCGCCGCTTGATGTCCACCGTCTTCTCGTACGAACACAGCCCATCCGTGTAGAGCGTCTGGAGCGGCAGCACGTGGTGCACCGCCAGGTCGATGTCGCTCTCCACGAAGAGGATGTGCGCCAGCTCGTCCACGGACCAGTCCTTCATGAACTGGTCGGCCTGCGGGACGCGGTGCGAGTCGTTGGACAACCCGCTGTGCAGTCCGAAGATGAGCTGTGCCAGGGACTCGGCGTACTTCCCCGCGCGCCAGTTGGACGGGTGCAGGTTGTACGCATGCGTAACCGCATCGATGACGAAACCGCCGCCAATCACCAGGAACTCCCTTCGGATGCGCACCGGGAAATCCGGCGCGGTGAAGTCTCACTCATTCGTGGCAAGCCCGGCGACGTCAGGCGTCGACCGCCAGCACTTCTCCGACGATTTGTTGAATCATCTGCGCATCGAAGGGCTTCTCGATGCGCGGGTTCGGAATGCGCTCCAGGAACTGGCGCGCCCGGGTGGTGTACGAGCCACCGGTGATGAAGATGAAGCGCAGGCTCAGCCCGGGCTCCCGCTCCCGCACCCGCTCGTAGACATCCATGCCGGTGATGCCCGGCATCATCAGGTCACAGAAGATGGCGTCGAACGGGCCGCCGGAGGTCAGCTTCGTCAGCGCCTCCTCGCCACTTCCCACCACCGTCACCTGGTGCCGCTTTCCGATGATGCGCGCCAGTGAGCGGCCCACCGCGGGCTCGTCGTCAATCACCAGCAGCCGGCCGCTGCGCTCCGAGGACGGCGCGGCCACGGAAGGCACCTCGCGAGGCGCCGCGTCCGCGGGCGCGGGTGGCAGCTGCACCGTGAACGTGGTTCCTCGCCCCGGCTCGCTGCGCACGGTGATTTCACCGCCCAGCCCCTGGATGATGCCGTGGCAGATCGACAGCCCCAGCCCCGTGCCCGAGCCCACCGCCTTCGTCGTGAAGAACGGGTCGAAGATGCGCGCGAGCACGCTGGGTGGCATGCCGGAGCCGGTGTCGCTCACGTCCACCGCCACGCCGCCATTCACACCGGGGCGAACCCAGAGCGTCACCTGCTGGTTCGCCGGGTCTCCCTCGGGGATGGCCTGCGCCGCGTTCACGACGAGGTTGAGGAAGACCTGCCCCAGCCGGGACGCATCCGCGTGGACGAGCGGCACGTCCTCGTAGCGCTTGACGATTTGGGCTCGGGGCTTCAGCTCGCTGGAGGCCAGCTTGAGGGAGAACTCCAGCGACTCCCTCACGTCCAGCAGCTCCCGCCGCTCCTCCTCCTGGCGGGAGATGTACTTCAAGTCCCGGACGATGTTGCGCACGCGCGTGGCGCCCTCGAGCGCCTCCTTGAGCAGCTCCCCGGTGTCCTTCAGGGACACGGACCAGCCCGGCGCGAGCGCCCCATCCGGCAGCATCCGCCCCAGCTCCCCACCCAGCCGCACCATGGACTCCATGGCCGACTCCAGATTGGCCATGACGTAGGTGAGCGGGTTGTTGATTTCGTGCCCCACGCCCGCCGCCAGCGTGCCGGCGAGCACCATGCGGTCCGACTGGAGGAGCTGGGCCTGCATGCGCTTGCGCTCGGTGATGTCGCGCGCCATGACGACCACCGCGCCCACGCCGTCGAAGTCGACGGGCAGGCCCGCGCTCTCCGCGTCGAACCAGGTGCCGTCGCGGCGCATGTACCGAATCTCGCGCAGCGGAGCCAGCTCACCCCGGGCCACCACGGCGTGCACGCGCTGGCGCACCACGTCCAGGTCATCCGGGTGGACGATGGTCCAGATGGGCCGGCCCATCAGCTCGCTGGCGTGGTCGTACCTCAGCGCGCGCAGCAGCGTCGGGTTGACGTAGATGAAGCGCTGGTCCCGGTGGACGAAGATGGCCTCGGGCGCCGTCTCGATGAGCTTGCGGAAGCTCTGCTCGGAGCGGTGCAACGCCTCCTCCGTGCGCTTGCGCTCGGTGACGTCCTCGAAGGCGAACAACCGGTAGCGCGACTCGTCGCCGCTGGCGCCCATGGGCGTGGAGAGCCGACGCAGCATCCGGCCGTTGGCGAGCACCGCCTCGTCCCCGTGCAGCGGCGGCGGGGCGTCCGACTCCGTGGTGGTGGGGTTGAGGCGCAGGAAGGCCGCGGCCTCACCCGCGCGCAGGCAGTGGCCCAGCACGTCCTCGTGGGAGACCTGGCCCTTGCGCATCGCGCCTTCCAGCGACTCGATGCCCCACAGCTGGCAGAAGCGGTGGTTGGCGTAGAGGACGGTGCCGGAGCGGACCTCCACCACGTACAGACCCAGCGGCAGGCTGTCGCTCATCGCCCACGGTGGCACCGGGCCATTCGCCTCCGCGACGGCGCCGCGCTCCTTGTCGAGCGCGGGAGGCGACTCCAGCCTTCGCACCGTGCAGTACAGCGGCCCACCCGCCGCGGAGCAGGCCGCGCTCCACACGAGCCACGCCCACGTGCCGTCCCGACACCGCCACCGACAGGAGAAGCGCATGGTGCCCGTGGTCCGCGCCAGCGACTCCAGCCGCGCCTCCACCGCCGAGAGGTCCTCCGGGTGGATGAAGCCCCGGGAGCCTTCGAGTCGCAGCTCCGTGGGAGACCAACCCACCGTCACGTTCCAGGCCGGATTGGCTTCCAGAATCCGACCCTGCGCGCCCAGCACCACGAACAACTCGGTGGAGAGCTCGAAGAAGCGGTGAGCCCACTGCTCCATCAACATTGCGTTCCTTCAACGCCCAGGGGCGCGAGACGCCACGGCCCTGAGGGGAGGGGGCCGTACGTCGCTTGGTGCATGACGGGGATAAACGAGTCTTCACTGACATAGACACCATTTCAGGAAAAAATGCATGTCCGTAATTCGTTGGGCCGGGCGCGCGGACGTGTGCCCGGGTGCTGGGCAACCACGGAGCCGAGCGGTGACGGCGCGTGCCAATTCCTGTCGCATTGTCGAAGCGCTGTTCAGGTTGCCAAGGGGGGTGCGAATCCACCGCAGGCTGGGTGCGCAGGGCTTCAGTGCGCACCACGTCTGTCTTCCAGGACGGCAACCCATATCCACCACGTCAGGGAAGGGTGGAGGTTTGGGCAGACGTCGTGGGGCGGAGGCGCGCGTCCGGATGGCAGGCTTTGATATCCCCCGCCAGCCCAGAACACACTTCCACACCCGCTTTTTGTCAGCGGTGCTGTAAAAGTGAACCTTCACCCGGGAAATTATGTCCGCTTGTACGCTGAGTGAGGTACCGGGCTTGACGTCGTTGAGAATGATCTTCAACATGCCCGCCACGTTTCCTCCCAAAGAGTGAGACGCAGCGGCGGTAATCGCCTCCCCCAAAAGCGATATCGCCGTATGAAGTCCCAGTTGAGCCCCGCGCGCCGCGTTCCCCCTCTCGGCGCGCGGTGGCCCCTGGGATTCCCGGCAAGCTCCTCGAAATCACCAGGCAGGCACGCCTCGCTCGCACCCCGCGTGGAGCGCATCTCGCTTGCGAGCCCCCAGGGCCGGGCGGAGAGTGGGCGCCTCTTTCGGAGGTCCTCTTGCCCGTCTCCACGTTCATCCTGTCTTCATCCCTCGCGTTGCAACTCGTCGCGGGGGCCGCGCCGGTTGCCACGAAGTCCGCGCCCACGAAGCCCGCCCAGACGGCGAAGGCTTTCACGCCGCCCCTGGCCGTCGCGGAGAAGCTGGTGGGGCCCGCGCTGACGGAAGGCCATTCCTATGCGCGGCTCGCGGAGCTGACGGATGGGATTGGACCGCGCCTGTCGGGCTCCGAGGGCGCGGCGGCCGCGGTGCAGTGGGCGCTGCGGAGCTTCAAGGCGGACGGCGTGAAGGCGTGGACGGAGCCCGTGAAGGTGCCGCGCTGGGTGCGAGGGGAGGAGCGGGGTGAGGTGCTCGCGTCCGAGCGCACGCGTGGCCATCCGCTGTTCCTGCTCGCGCTGGGCGGCAGTCCTCCCACCGCGCCGGAGGGGCTCACGGCGGAGGTGGTGGAGGTGACGTCGCTGGAGTCGCTCGCCGCGCTGGGCGACGGGGTGAAGGGGAAGATTGTCTTCTTCAATCACACGATGTCGGTGGCCGCGGACTACGGCCGCTTCGCCGGGTTGCGTGGCCGAGGCCCCGCGCTGGCGGCGAAGGCGGGCGCGGCCGGAGCGCTGGTGCGCTCGCTGGCGACGGCGTCCCTGCGCACGCCGCACACGGGGTCCACGCGCTTCGAGGACGAGGGCCCGCGCATCCCCGCGGCGTCCATCACGACGGAGGACGCGGATCTGCTGCACCGCCAGCTCGAGAAGGGAGCGGTGCGCGTGAAGCTGGTGCTGGGGTGCTCGGAGCTGCCGGACGCGGACTCGCACAACGTCGTCGCGGAGATTCGGGGCCGGGAGAAGCCGCAGGAAATCGTGCTCATCAGCGCGCACCTGGACTCGTGGGACGTGGGCACGGGAGCGCATGACGATGGCGCGGGGGTGGTGATGGTGATGGAGGCCGCGCGGCTCATCGCGAAGTTGCCGCAGGCGCCTCGGCGCACGGTGCGGGTGGTGCTCTACATGAACGAGGAGAACGGGCTGCGCGGTGGGCGCGCGTACGCGGAGGCGCACGCGGCGGAGCTGTCCCGGCACGTGGCGGCCATGGAGATGGACGCGGGCGGTGGGCGTCCGGTGGGCGTGAGCCTGCGCGCGGGCGCGGGTGGGCAGGAATTGCTCAAGCCCTGGCTGTCGCCGCTAGTGGCGCTGGGCGCGGCCAACTTCTCCGCACGTGAGGCGGGGGGCGCGGACATCAGCCCGCTCTTGCCGGCGCGGGTGCCGTTCTTCGGCGTGGAGGTGGACTCCAGCCGCTACTTCGACGTGCACCACACGCATGCGGACACGCTGGACAAGGTGGACCCGCAGGACCTGGCGCGCAGCACCGCCGCCACCGCGTGGGTGACGTACGCCCTGGCCGAGTCCCCGGACACGCTCGTCCGCCCGGAGGCGCCCGCCGCGCCGCCCGGCTCGGCGCCCGTGGCCGCTCCCCAGAAGGCCAGCGCGGGGCACTGAGCAGGGGCCTCGCGGTTCGCTGCGGGTGGAAGCACTCAATTTTGTCGATATCGGGCGGTTTCTGACGAATCGAGTCAGATTCACCGATTGAATCTGACAATATCGACAAAATTGAATGAAGCCTGAGCGACCTCATTTCAGGGAAGAGTTCTGGGAAAACCCGCCCGCGCTTCCACGAGGCGTGGAGCTGGTCCGCCAGGAGGCGTTGGTCGTTCCCCGAACGGGGCCGGGCGGCGAGTCCACCTATGACCTCGCGGAGGTCCGGTTGCCGGAGGCCCGGGTGCCGGTGCTGTTGAGCTACCGGGCACCGCTGTTCCCCGTGGATGTGCTGGCGCAGCGGGAGAAGCTGGCGGATCTGCGCGAGCAGCTCCGGCGAAGAGAATCCGAGACTCACGGACTGCCCGCCTTCCGCTTGCCGATGCTCGTCACGGACTCGGCGTCTCCCCGTGTGCTGGATGCGTGCGCGGAAGCGGAGATGGCGCTGGTCGACTCACGGGGAACCTTCTTCCTGCGCACCGGGAGCACCTTTGTCCGAGTCCAGGGGCGAGGAGTCTCGAGTCGCGTTCCCCGGGAGCCCGTGTTCCACGGCAAGGGGAGTCGCATCGTGCGCGTCCTGCTCCAGTCGCCCGAAGAGACGTGGACGGTGCGCGCTCTCTCCGAGCGGACGCAGACGAGCTACGCGTATGCCCATGGCGTCATCAAGAAGCTCATCCAGTCCGGATATGTGGAGGGAGGCCGAGGCGTCGGCTTCAGGCTGAGAGAGCCGGCGGGATTGCTGAAGGAGTGGAAGAACAGCGGCCGGCCAACGGCCATCTCGAAGGAGGGGTTCAACGCACCGTCCACGACGCCGGACCGGCTCCACGATGGGTACTTCAAGCTGGTGTCCCAGGGCATTCGCGCCGTCTTCACGCTGGCCAGTGCATTGGAGCCGGAGGAGCGGTTCGTCTCGGGCGTACCCCATGCGCTCTATCTCTCCGGCTCACTGGATGCCGCTATCAGCGCCTTCGGCCTGCGCAGGATGACGCCGCACAACTTCTTGATTCATCGCGCGGACCCCGCCGCGGAGACAGAAGAGGGGGGCATCTACTTCGCCCAGCGACACTTGCGGCACGGCCCTGGTGTTGCATTGCCCCAACTGACGGTGGACTTCCAGCACAGTGGTGGAAGGGGACCCGAGCAGGCGGAGGAACTCCTCAAGCGCTTCGCGCGGGCGCTGCCTGTCTCCTGAGGGGAATCGTGACGGACGAAGAGCGCTTCGATGAAATCCTGGAGGAGTTGAGAGAACTGCTGCTCGACCTGGGGGACCTCTCCTTCAGTGTGATGCTCATTGGAGGGCAGGTGCTCGCGATGGAGTCTCGTCTGCGAGGTGGCACGGGAGTCATCTCTGTCGAGACGGACACCGGTACCGTGGTCGAGCGAGGTTTCTCTTTCGAGCCAGACCTGTTGTTCGACCTGGATGGGTCGGAGTTCATGGCGGGGCGGCTTCTGGAGGTCCTCAGGGAGAGGGGCTTCAAGAGGGAAGCGCGAGATTTCCGCTGGTCGAAGACCCTGCCGAGTGGACAAACCATGGACCTGGACCTCTTCGCGCCTGACGGCAGCGAGGTCTCGGAGCGCCTCACGCGGATGACGCCGCTTCCAGATGCACGTATCGCGCTGGGTCGGCGTCGGCTCGTATCGCTCAAGGTGGGTGGCAAGTCCTTGTCGATTCTATTGCCCGATGCCGCGGGCTTCCTCTCGATGAAGGAGCGCGCCAAACGCGAGCTTCGACCCGAAAAGGCCAAGGACAGCTTCGACCTGTTCGTATACGTCAAGCTGGTGGGGACCGATGCTGTCCGTGCTTCGCTCCAGGCTGCTGGAGAGGACGGGCGAGCACTTCGCGACAGGTTGCTGACGCTCTTCTGGAATGCTCACTCGAAGGGTGTCCAGGATGTCCTCACGTATGCCGCCAGCCATGAGGACGAGGAGCGCGCCTTGCTGGCCCAGGCCGTCGTCGACCTGTTCGCGGAGCTCTGACCCTGAGGCTCGTTCGCGCGGGTTCTCTCGAATGCTGTGTCACTTGCTTTTGTATCCAGGTGGCAATCATGGCCTAGGATGCCGCCCCTGCTGACTCATCCCAGAAGGGGCTCATGTCCGAGGCGTTCTACGTTCGAGTGGGGAAGGTCGAGGAGCGGAAGGTCACGTTCCAGTGTCTGACGGGGTTCGCGGGAGGTCTGACGGACTACGCCAACACCCGGTCCTTCGCGCTGATGCTGCTCCTCGACGCGAAGGAGCGCGCGGGCGACACCCTCTATCTCGTGAGGAGCGCGCCACCCGCCGTGGCTGACGCGCACCTCGCGTTGGCGGAGAAGGCCGCCAAGGCGCCCTCGTCGCTCCACAAGGACGCGGGCAACGCCAATGTCTTCGAGGCGAAGTGGCATGCCCGGCACACGCCCCGCTTCGTGGAGCGCACCTCCGTCCTGGAGCGGTACAACGACGTCGGCGAGGAGAAGCTCCGGGAGACCTTCGAGGAAATCTCTCCCCTCCAGGACCAGGGGCGGTGGCTGTTCCTGGAGGCCGCCTGGGCGCGCATGCACCGCTTCGACCTGGCCGTCGAGGTGACGGACGCGAAGTACCTGGAGCACCTCGCGGAAGGTCATCTCTTCGCGACGACCGCCTTCGACGTGTGGCTCGAATCGAGGCCCCTTCCTCCCTGAGTCCGGGATGGGGCGAGGGCGGGCACCTGGCTGCCCGCTCCCCTGGCACGTCGTTGACGCCCTGGTGACGTCATGGTTCCGTGACGCTTCTCCCGGCACGGCCCCGCCGGGGAAGTGGTGAGTGCTTCGTGACTGTGACTGCTGGAGACTCGCGGCCTCGCCGCGATACCCCTGCCGGGGAAGTGATGGACTGGCTCACCTCGGAGGCGAGGCGGCTGGCGAGTCCCGCCCCGCTGCTCGAAGGTCTGTGCGAGCGCCTGTTCGCGCTCGGCGTGCCGCTGTCCCGGGTGTCCATCGTCCTCTTCACGCTGCACCCCCTCCTCCACGCGAAGAGCTTCCGCTGGCGCCCCGGTCAACACGGCACCACGGAGGTCCACCCCCACGGCCTCCAGCACCTGCCCGCCTTCTCGCGCAGCCCCTTCAAGGCCCTGCAAGAAGGGCTGCCCATCATCGACCGTCGGCTGGAGACGCCTCTGGGCGAGGACGACTTCCCCATGTTCGCCGAGCTGCGCGCGGAGGGCCTCACCGAGTACCTCGCGCTGCCCGTCTGCTTCAGCGACGGCTCGCGCCACGCGGTCTCCTGGTCCACGTCCGCGCCCGGAGGCTTCACCGACGCACACCGCGCCATGCTCCAGGCGCTGCATCCGCTGCTCGAACTGGTGCTGGAGGTCATCGCTCGCAGGGACATGACGGGCGTGCTGCTCGACACGTACCTGGGCCGCGACACCGGCCGACGCATCCTCCAGGGACAGATTCGACGCGGTGACGGAGAGACCACGTCCGCCGTCATCTGTCTGAGTGACTTGCGCAGCTTCACCGCGCTGTCAGACGCGCTGCCTCGCGATGCGCTGCTGGAGTTGCTCAACGCCTACTTCGAGACGATGGTCAGCGCCTTCCATTCGCACGGCGCGGAGGTGCTCAAGTTCATGGGCGACGCGGTGCTGGCCATCTACCGCATCGACGAGAACTCGCCGGTGGAGGAGCGGTGCGAGGCCGCCGCGCGCACCATCCATCAGGCGGTGGCCGTCTGCGCGCGCGACAACGCCAACCGTCGCCGCGAGGGCCTGACGCCCTACGAGTTCGGCGCGTCGCTCCACGTGGGCGATGTGATGTACGGGAACATTGGCGCCTCGGACCGGCTCGACTTCACCGTCATTGGCCCCGCGGTGAACCTGGCCAGCCGCATCGCTGGCCTGTGCGCGGGGCACAACGTGCCCGTGCTGCTCTCCGAATCCTTCGTCGCCCACTACCGCGGCGGCGTGAAGGACCTGGGCCACCAGCCCGTCAAGGGCGTGCCCCACCCCGTGCACATCTACACGCTCGAGTCGGAGTCCTCCGCGCGCACCTTCGCGTGAGCGCGCTTCACTTCGCCGGTGTCCGCACCCTCCCGCGTTGCAGCGGCTGCTCCGGCAGTCGCAGCGTCACCAGGAACGCGAGCAACGCGACGAGGATGGCGCAGCGGTACACCGCCTTCACCGCGCGCGTGAAGGACTCCTTCAGCGCCCGGTCCGTCCGGTCCACGGCCTCCAGCGCGCGCTGCTCCTGGGCATCCACACCCGCCACGGCGCTGTCCGACGCCTTCACCCGTTGACGCTCGGCTTCCAGCTCCGCGCGCACCCGCTGCTTCACCTCCTCCGCGTGGAAGGCCGTTCGCGCCGCGCCCCCTTCGCCTCCCGCGCCAGGCACCTCGGACACCAGCTCCGCGCGGAGATGGGGTGGAAGTCCCTCGGTGGCGCTGGCCACGCGGGTCCCCAGTTCATGGGACAGCGTCGTCGCGAACACCGCGCCCATCAGCGCCACGCCCAGCGTCATCCCGAGCTGTCGGAAGAACGTCGCCGCCGACGTAGCCACGCCAATCTGTTGCGGTGACACCGAGTTCTGGATGGCCAGGGTGTAGAGCGGAATCGACGGCCCCAGGCCCACGCCCACGAGGACCATCTTCACCGTGACTTCCGCCTGCGTGGAGTCCGGCGTCAGCGTGAAGCCCATCACCGTGAAGCCCACCATCAGCAACACGAGCGAGCCGAGCATCAGCCCCTTGTAACGGCCGAGGCGCGACACGAGCTGTCCACTCAGCACGTTGCCCGCCACCACGCCCAACGTCAGCGGCGTCAGCGTCAGCCCCGAGTGTGTCGCCGACAGCCCCACCACGTTCACCATGAACAGCGGAAGGAACACGACGCCCGAGAGGAACACCGCGCCGATGATGAACACGGCCGCGTTCCCCAGGCCGAACGTCCTCTGCCGGAACAGCTTCAAGTCCAACAGGGGTTCCCGCGCGCGTCGCTCCTCGCGGATGAAGAGCGCCGTGCCCGCCGCCGCCAGCGCGAACATCCCCAGCACCTGCCAGGAGCCCCACGCCCAGCCGCCCCCATGGGCCACCTGGTCCGAGCCCCGTCCCAGGCTGAGCGCGAGCAGCAGCGGCACCACCGCCAGCGCGAGCAGCACCGCACCTGTCACGTCGAGCTTCCCCCGGGACACGCCCTCCGGCCGCAGCTTCGGCATGCGCAGCAGCACGAGCGCGAGCGCCACCGTGCCCACCGGCAGGTTGATGAAGAACACCCAGTGCCAGCCCAGCCGGTCCGTGATGAAGCCACCGGCGAGCGGGCCCACCACGCTCGACAGGCCGAACATCGCGCCGAACAGGCCCTGGTACTTGCCGCGCTCGCGGGGCGGGAAGAGGTCGGCGACGACCGACAGTGCGCCGGTGAACAGCGCCGCGCTGCCCAGCCCCTGCACCGCGCGGAACAGGACGAGCGACACCGTGGAGCGCGACACGCCACACAGGAAGCTGCCGAGCAGGAAGACGACGATGCCCGCGGCCAGCACCGCGCGGCGGCCGAGCAGGTCAGACAGCTTCCCCCACACGGGCACCATCATCGTCGAGGCGACGAGGTACGACGTGGTGAGCCACGGGTAGAGCGCCGGAGAAATCCCCAGGTCCGCCTGGATGGCCGGGCCCGCGGTGGCGACAATCGTCTGGTCCAGCGCCGCGAGCAGCAGCCCGAGCAGCGCGCCCAGCATCGTGAAGACCTTCTGTGCGCGGGTGAACGCGGGGAACGCGGCAGGCGCTGCATCCGGAGACGTGGGCGCGGCGGACGGAGCCATGTTCGCGAGAAGGCCCTTCGGTGCGAAGGGTTCGCGCGAACTTGGGCGCTGTCCGCGTGATGTGCCAGCGCTCCCACAGGTCGCGTTGGCGAGATGACAGACGCCTGGCGCGTGGAGAGATGCTGGTCATGGGACAAGCATCTGGCAGCAGTCGCGGGGCCGCGGGAATAGCCTTGGGCCCCTCTACCCCCCGGCGCTCGAGAGGAACGCCCGCGATGCGTCTGCCTTCAATCCTGTTCCTGGTCACAGAGGAGTCGCTCATGCGTGTGTCCTCGAGGTCGCTGGTCGTCGTGTGCCTGCTGTCGTCGCTGGTGGGTTGCAAGGACGAGGAGCCGCCTCCTGTGCCGAAGCCCACGCTCTCCGAGACGCCGCTGTGGCAGGTGAAGGCGGACCCAAGCTTCCCCGACGAGTGCTTCGGCAGCTCCGTGGCCCTCGCGGACTTCGATGGAGATGGTCGCAAGGATCTGGCGGTGAGCTCGCAGGCTTGTCAGGAGCTGCTCGTCAGCTCACGCAACCCGGGACGCCTGTCCATCTTCGTGGGGCAGGAGAAGTTCTTCTCCACGCAGGCCGTGTCCGCCGCGCTGAGCTGGCAGAACACGCACCCGAACGCCTCCGGACAACAGCTCCGCGTGGAGTCCGGCGAAGTGAATGGAGATGCCTACGCGGACCTGCTCGTGTATGGCCGCTACGGCGTCTCCGTCTTCCTGGGCCAGGCGGACCTGGCGGCGATGCTGTCCGCGCCGTCCTTTCGCGTGCCAGGCAATGGCACCTTCCAGAACAGCTTGTTCGTGGACCTGAATGGCGACGGGCTCGACGACCTCGTCGCCAATCACAGCGCCTCGCAGCGCTTCTACCTGTCCACGCCAGGGGCGGGAGGAGAGGGCGGTCTGTTCACTCTCGCTCGCACGCGCACGGGGTACTTGAGGGCCTCGTTCGTGGGAGACCTGAACAAAGACGGGGCCGAGGACGTGTCGCTGGGGTTTGGCGGTGGCAACCTGGGCTACTTCCTGGGCTGCAAGCCCGGGAGCGCCTTCGCGTGCGACGGCCCCATCTCCGCCGAACCCTGGCGAATCGAGACCCTGGTCGGACGCGGCAACCTCCACCCGGACCTGAATGGCGACGGACATCCGGAGACCTTCGCGTTCTCGGAGTCGGGCCCGTTCCAGTTCCACTTCTCCCAGCCGGACGGCACCTTCTCCCCCACGCCCGCCTGGTCCACCCAGGGCGACCCCGCGTTCCCCTACGTCAGCAGCTTCGCCGGTCTGGCCTCCGTGGGGGACATGGATGGGGACGGCGTGCGCAACGACTTCGTGCTGCACTCCTCGGGACGGCTGTACCTCTTCTCACCGAAGGACGGCATCTCCCAGTCGATGCACCCCGTCTGGGCCTGGCCGCGCGCGGACGCGGTCCCCAGCGGCTATGGGACCTACCGGCGCTACTCCATCGCGGTGCCCGGGGACCTGAACGGCGACGGTTACGATGACCTGGTGGTGGCCACCACCGAGTTCGGGGACATCCTCGACGTGCCCATGGGAGAGGTGTCCATCCATGCCGGAGGGCAGGTGCCCGCGACGCCCGCCACGCCACCGCACCTGCCGTCGCCCCAGGCCTGTGGACTCCAGGTGGACGAGGTGAACGGCAAGCCGGACCTCACCGTGGACCAGGACGTGCTCGAGCGCACGGTGCATGTGGTGTGGAGGAACTTCGAGGAGGAGGATTGCGAGGTGAAGGAGCAGTGCGTGCTCGCGCCGGGTCGCCGCAAGCTCCTGCGCTTCAGCACCTCCATCCAGAACCTGGGCAACAAGGCCGCGGTCCTCCCGCCCATCGAGGAGAACCCGGACCTTTACGTCTTCGACGAGTGCCACGGGCATGACCACCTCACCAACTTCGCCGCGTACGAGCTGCGCGACTCGGCGGGCAACGCGGTGATGACGGGGCGCAAGCAGGGTTACTATCTGGTGGACGTCCAGAGCTACTGCTCGGACGCGGCGGCCTCGACCTTCCACGAGCCCATGGGCATCTCCGCGGGCTGGTCGGACATCTACACGCTCGACACCCCGTGCCAGTGGGTGGACATCACCGACGTGGCGGACGGCACGTACTCGTTCCAGGTCAGCGTGGACACCCGGGACATCGTCGAGGAGGGAACGGTCCACCCCAACACCGTGGCCTTCCCGGTGCGGTTGGAGGGAGACACCGTCACGGTGCTGCCGTAATCCTGCGGGGCCATGAGCCCCGAGCGCCCGCTGTACCTGGACCACAACGCCACCACCCCCGTGGACCCGGAGGTGGTGGACGCCATGCTGCCGTACCTCCGCGAGCACTTCGGCAACCCGTCCAGCGCGCACCCGTATGGACGCCGCGCCCATGAGGCACTGGAGATGGCGCGCGCGCAGGTGGCCGCGCTCATCGGCGCGAAGCCCTCCGAAATCCTCTTCACCTCCGGCGGCACGGAGGCCAACAACCTGGCCATCCGGGGCACCGCCGAGGCCCGCGCGGAGCGGCGCCACCTGCTCACCTCCACCATCGAACACCCGGCCACGACGCTGCCCTGCGACGCGCTGGAATGGCGCGGCTGGCGCGTGACCTGGCTGCCGGTGGACGCCGAGGGCCGCGTGCGCGTGGAGGACGCCGAGCGCGCGCTCGCCGCCGAGGGCGAAGAGACCGCACTCGTGTCACTGATGTATGCCAATAACGAAACGGGCGTGTTGCAGCCGGTGGCGGATGTCGCCGCGCGGGCCCACCGTCACGGCGCCACCGTGCACACGGACGCGGCGCAGTCGGTGGGGAAGGTGCCGGTGGACGTGAATGCGCTCGGCGTGGACCTGCTCACGCTGGTGGGCCACAAGCTGCGCGCCCCCAAGGGCGTGGGCGCGCTGTACGTGCGCGAGGGCACCCCGCTGCGCGCGGTGACGCTCGGCGGAGGACAGGAGCGCGGTCTACGGCCGGGGACCCAGAACGTGCCGTACGCGGTGGGGCTGGGCGTCGCGTGTGAGCTGGCGGGCAGGCGGCTGGCGCGGGGTGGGAGCGCGGCGCTCGGGGCCCTGCGGGAGCGGTTGTGGGCGGGGCTTCGCGAGGCGGTGCCGGGCATCGTCTTGAGCGGGCAGGGGGCCGAGCGGCTGCCCAACACGCTCCATGTGCGCTTCCCAGGGGTGCGGGGTGGAGCGGTGCTGGCGGCGACGCCGGAGGTGGCCGCGTCGACGGGGTCGGCGTGTCACGACGGGGGTGAGTCCGCCTCGCCTGTCCTGCGGGCGATGGGAATCCCGGAAGCGGACGCCCTGGGCGCGGTGCGCCTTTCCCTGGGGCCCGACACTTCCCCGGAAGAAGTGGATCAGGCGGTGGTTGTACTGGCGCGCGGGTGGAGACAGGTGGCGGGCTGAAATCTCCGTGCAATCATCGCCCCGCTTCCGGCGTAGGGCGTGGTACCGGAGCGTGCCGCCGGTGCGGCGCCACCGCCGACGCGAGAGGGTGTTTCACGTGAGCATCAGGGTCGACGTGTGGGAGGGCGGGCGCATCGCGCTGTTTTCGCTGCGAGCCAACCGCCTGCGAACGGTGCTGACGACGGTGGGGATTGGCGTGGGTGTCTGCACGTTGCTGGCCATCGTCGGCATCATCCAGGGCATCAACCAGTCCTTCGCGGACCAGCTCGCGCAAATCGGCGCCAACACCATCCAGGTGTCCAAGTTCCCCTGGGCCATGGGCGGTGACTGGTGGGAGTACCGCAACCGGAAGAACCTGACCGTGGACATGATACCCGCCATCCTCCAGTCCTCGGAGCACGTGGTGGCGGCGGCGCCCATCTTCTACGACAGGGCGGAGGTGCGCTTCCTGGACCGGCGCATGACGGGCGTGCTGGCCGCGGGCACCACGGCGGACTACTCCATCATCTCCTCCTACACCGTGGACAAGGGTCGCTTCCTCACCGACGCGGATGTGAACACGCGCTCGCCGGTGGTCGTCATTGGCGCGGAGCTGACGCGCACGCTGTTCCCCGGGCTGGACCCCGTGGGCCACCGCATCCTCCTGGCGGGCAGGCCCTACCGCGTGGTGGGCACGCTGGAGCCCAAGGGCACCGTGCTCGGTGAGAATCAGGACATGACGGTGCTGATTCCGTACCGCACCTTCCAGGAGCACTTCGGCAAGCGCAACTCGCCCAACATCATGGTGTCGGTGGACTCGCCCGAAAACACGCTCGACGTGGTGGACGATATGACCGCGGCGCTGCGTCGCGCACGCGGGACGCCGCCCGGGGTGAAGGACGACTTCGCCATCAACCGGCCCGAGCAGCTCGCCAACATGTACGCCAAGCTCACCGGTGCGCTGTACGGCGCGGCGACGGGCGTGGGGCTCATCACGCTGCTGGTGGGTGGCATCGGCATCATGAACATCATGCTGGTGTCGGTGCGCGAGCGGACGCGGGAGATTGGCGTGCGCCGCGCGCTGGGGGCGAAGAAGCGCACCATCATCATCCAGTTCCTGCTGGAGGCCTCCAGCGTGTCCGCCGTGGGCGGCACCCTGGGGACGCTGGTGGGGCTGGGGCTGGCGAAGACGGTGTCGTTCATCACGCCGCTGGCGGCGGCGGTGGAGCCGCTGACGGTGGTGGCGGGCGTGGGCTTCGCCGCCACGGTGGGCCTGCTGTTCGGCATCTGGCCCGCGGCGCGCGCGGCGAACCTGGACCCCGTGGAAGCGCTCCGCCATGACTGAGGAGACACCGCGATGATGGCGTTGCTGGACACGTTGCGGCTGGCGTTCGGGACGTTCGTCTCCAACCCGCTGCGCTCCTTCCTGACGCTCTTGGGCATCGTCATCGGCGCCACCACGGTGGTGGCGATGATGGGGCTCATCGAGGGCCTGCGGAACCAGGTGAACGAGAACCTGTCCGAGCTGGGCGCCAACTGCTTCCAGGTGCAGCGGCTGCCCTTCGGCGCGGGCAACCTGTCCCTGGCGGAGCTGTCGCGCCGGCCCCGGTTCACCTTCGAGGACCTGGACGCCATCCGCGAGCTGCCCTCGGTGCTGACGGCGGCGGGGGAGGACTCCAAGGGTGGACAGAAGCTGTCCACGCAGCAGCGCGAGACGCGCGCCAACATCGGCGTGTGGTCCGGGACGCCGGAGTACTTCCAGACGAACTCCGTGGTGGTGGCCACCGGCCGCGCCTTCACGGACACCGAGTACCTGGATGGCCGGCGCGTCGCGGTCATCGGGCCGGATTTGGCGGACACGCTGTGGCCGGGGATGGAGCCGTTGGGGCAGACGTTCCGCCTGCAGGGCCGCAACTTCACGGTGGTGGGGACGACGAAGCGCAAGGGCAGCTTCCTGGGCGGTGGCGGCCAGGACAACACGGTGATGATGCCGCTGACGGCGTTCCGTCCGCTGTACGGCCTGAACAACTTCCGGGTGAGTGTGCAGGCGCACTCGGCGGAGGTGCTGAAGCGGGCGCAGGATGAGGTGACGGTGCTGATGCGGCGGCGTCACGGGCTGAAGCCGCTGGAGGCGGACGACTTCTTCGTGTTCTCCAACGAGAGCTCCACGGAGATGTTCAACAACATCTCCCAGGTGATTTCCGTGGCCAGCTTCGGCGTGTGCCTGCTGTCGCTCCTGGTGGGCGGCATTGGCATCCTGAACATCATGTTGGTGGCGGTGACGGAGCGGACCCGGGAGATTGGAATCCGCAAGGCGCTGGGCGCGAAGAAGCGGCGCATCCTCGCGCAGTTCGCCACGGAGGCGGTGGTGCTGTCGCTGACCGGCGGAGTGCTGGGAGTCGCCCTGGGTGTGGGGCTGGCGCACCTGGCGCGCTGGGTGCTCGGCCTGCCCACCGAGGTGCCGGGTTGGGCGGTGGGCGTGGCCCTGGCGATGAGCAGCGGCGTGGGGCTGGGGTTCGGAATCTATCCGGCCGCTCGCGCCGCGAAGCTGGACCCCGTGGAGGCGATGCGCACGGAGTAATGCGCCACCCGCAGTCCCGCCGTGTCCCACGAAAAGGGGCCCCGCCCGCGTACAGCGGACAGGGCCCCTTTGAACGTCTAGACCCCGGGAATTACGGGCAGGGGCCGGTGCAGATGAGCTGGCCGGTGATGGGGTGCTTGTAACAGAACGGAGCGCACTCGGACTTGGGGGCCTCGGTCGTGAAACCGGTGGTCACACCAAAGACAGCGACGAGCGCGGTGAGGGCGGCAGCAACACGGAGGTTCTTGAGAGCCGACATGGGGGTGTGTCTCCAGACTGCGTGTCTGTACGGCCCGGCAAGCATGGTATTGAACGCAATTGATAACAACTAAGAAATCAAGAATAGCTCTGGGCGTGTGGCTTTGCCGGAAAGACTCGCACGCAGCGAGCCGGTGAGACATCGCTGCTCAAAGCGTTGGTGTGGCGCGCTTGTAACTATCGAGTGTGTTGGTTGGAGCGAGGCCCACCGCCGGCCCATTGGTAGCCGAGGGTCGCACCCGCGCCGATGAGGGCGAGGCCGATGAGGGCGCGTGCGCTCTTGAGGCGGGTGCTGGGCTCGGCCAGCTTGGACAGCAGGCCGTCGACAGCGGCGGCGAGCAGGGTGCCCGCGGCCGCGCCGCCGAGTGCTCCGAGGTAGGCGTCGGTCTGGTCCTGGCTGCGTCCGAAGGCGAGCTCGCCCATTCCCCAGGTGCCGAGCGCGGCGAGGGGCGGGGTGAACAGGAGTCCTCCGCCGAATGCGGCGACTTCCAGGTCCGCCCAGCGTCCTCCGCCCGGCGTGGTGGGTCGGAGGAAGAGCAGGCGTGAGGGCAGGTAGCCCGCGAGCATTCCCGCGGCGGTCTCCGACGCGGTGGCGCCCAGGCGCGTGTCACCGCCGACGCGCGTCGCGCCCCACACGCCACCGAGTGGCAGCAGGGCCAGTCCTCCGTGGGCGACCCATGCGCCCGTGGACAGCGGGAGGTCTTCCGGGGCCGAGGGGACGGGGACACCGCTCATGCCGGGCAGGCGCGTTCCGTCGGGGCTTGCCGCGGAGGTGGTGTCATCGCGGAGGGAGAGGGCGCTTCGTGGGTCGCGCGGCGCGCGTGGCCCCTCGGCGTTCGTATCGCGCGGATCCGTTCGTCGCAGCGGTGCGTCCGCGGCGAAGTGGCCTGGTGACGCGGACGCGGAGGGGGTTCCGAGCAGGAGCGCGAGGAGCCAGGTGCTCAGGAGGAAAGGTGCTCTCGGAGGCGGTCTTGGCATGGGGCTCGCGGGCCGGGTGCGGACGAGGAGGGTGCTCACTCGCGGGCCCTGGCTCCACCGGGCACATGGCCCGAGTGCCCTGCGTCGCACACTGTGCTCGTCCCGAGGTGTTGGCGGCTGGACGGCCCGGGGTGTGTCCGGTGGCAGGTGCCGACCGGGCGGGGAGCCACTAGCTTCGGACGGTGAAGCTGGCCTGCTCCGTGCTCGTCGCGTTGCTCGTCGCCGGGTGCCCTGCTCCGAACCATCGGCATGACCTCCGGCTGCGCTCTCTGCCCACCGGAGCGGGAGAGACGCGCTCGCTCGCGTTCTTCCAGTCGCTCGGTGTTCCGCTGGCCCCAGGGCATGGCGTGGAACTGGTGGAGAACGGGCACGTGTTCGACGTGCTCGAGGCGGAGATTCGCGCTGCGCGCTCCAGCATCCACATCGCCAGCTACATCTGGCGTCCTGGAGAGCCGTCGGAGCAGTTGGTGCGCGCGATTCGCGAGCGGCATCCCGGCGTGGCGTGTCGCGTGCTGGTGGACCCGCTGGGCAGCGTCAACTTCGAGCCCGTGGGGATGGAGCTGTCGAACGCGGGCTGCGAGGTGCGCGTCTTCCGGCCGATGCAGGGGGCGCTGCCGTCACTCGATGCGGCGCGCATCAAGACGCGCATGCACCGCAAGCTGGTGGTGCGTGATGGCGAGGTGGGTATCACCGGGGGCTTTGGCATCTGGAAGAGCTGGCTCGGTGATGCGGAGGGGGAGGAGTTCTGGCGGGACATGAGCGTGCGTGTCGAAGGGCCTGTCGTGCGGGACATGCAGGTGGCCTTCGCCCAGAACTGGCAGGAGGCGGGTGGGGACTTCCTTCCGGTGGAGGCGTTTCCGGAGCTCGCCGTGCGCGGTGGGGCTCGCGCGGGCTTCGTCGCGAGCACGCAGAACCGGTTCCTCTCCGACGCGCGGCGGATGACGTTGCTCACCATCGCGGCGGCGCGGCGGCGGCTGTGGATCGCCAACTCGTACTTCATCCCGTCCGAGGCCATCAGCGACATGCTGCTGGAGAAGGTGAAGCAGGGCGTGGACGTGCGCGTGGTGGTTCCCGGGCGTCATCACGACATCGCGCCCGTGCACGCGGCGCAGCGCGCGACGTATGCGCGGCTCCTGGAGGGCGGCGTGCGCATCTGGGAGTACGAGCTGTCGATGATGCACTCGAAGACGATGCTCGTGGACGAGGACCTGTCCGTGGTGGGCTCGACGAACCTGGACCCGCTGGCGCTGAGTACGTCGGACGAGTGCTCGCTGGTGGTGGAGGACGAGGCGCTGGCTGCACGGCTCGCCGCCGCGTTCGAGAAGGACCTGCGTCACTCGCGGGAGATTCACTGGGATGGGTGGCGCCGCCGCGGCCTGCTGCAGCGCCTGGGCGAACAGCTCCCTGGCTTCATCGGCGACTATCTCTGACGAACCCAGGGTGAGCGGTTTGCCCCGGTCAGAAGCGGAAGGTGGCCGCCATCTGGACGAGGGGCTCCACTGCTTCCTGCTCCTCGACCTTCTCCATCACGTCCGTGGTCTCGCAGATCATGAGGAAGCAGCGGGTGACCTCGCGCGTGGTCTCCGTCCGGGTATGCGTGGTCTGGGCTCCCGCGCTGACCGACAAGTGCCACCGGTCCCCGAATGGATGGGCGTAGCCCACGAGTCCACTCAGCGAGGTGCGAGTCCCCTCCGTGTTTTCGTCCAGGTCGAAGAGGGTGTGGCTCGCCTGCGCCGACACGAAGGCGCCCAGGAAGGACTGCTGACTGAAGTAGATGCGGCTGCCGAGCTGAAGGCCCACGGCGTTGATGTCGAGCCCCAAGTGCGTGCCGCCGAACACCGTCAAGGCCGGCTGCAACTGCTGCTCCATGTTCACCATGAACACGGGCGTCCGCGTGGGGCCCTCATCCATTTCGAAGGAGTGGCCGTGAAACCCGAAGTGGAGCGCCGTGCCCCACGACGCGGTGTCCTGTCTCGTGTCTTCGATGAGCAGGGGCTGACCGGGGGTGTCGTTCTCCTGGGCGAAGGTCGAGCCCGGCATGACGAAGAGCACCGTGAGGATGACGAGTCGACGGGTGTGGAAAATCATGGCGCCGCCCCAAGGCAAGCGGTGTGCCGGATGCAACCGCGCGAGATGACAACACCGGGGGTGCGCGGATTGCGCAGCGCTCTGCACAAGCGCGAAAGCCACCTCGCCCTGCCGCGCTGGCCCGGTGGCAGGCACGGCCCCACCCGAGTCTTCGCTCAGCGTGAAGCCGCGTCGTCGGTGTCGCATGACTCGCTCACGTGCGCTTCAACCTCCGCTTAAGGGGCGGACTGGAGCGGGACGCGGGACGGAGGCGCGTCACACGTGCGCGTGGTAATGGCTGCGCGCATGAGCATCCGGGACTTGGTGGGTAGGGCCGTCATCCGCGAGGCACGGCCCGAGGATGACGTGGCGGTGGGTGACTTGTTGATTGAAGCCTTCACCTCGCAGTACGCGAAGAAGCTCCCCGACGTCGTCTACACCGACGAGCGAAAGCGGGAGCTGCGGGACGTGGCCGCCCGTCGGAAAATCGCCACGTTGCTGGTGGCCGAAGTGGAGGGCGAAATCGTGGGCACCGTGGCCCTCTTTCCCCCGGATGCTCCTGGCTCCGAAGCCTGGCTGCCTCGCGCAGTGGACCTGCGAGGACTGGCCACCGCCGTGAAGTTCCATGGCTCCGGGCTGGCGCAGCTCCTGCTCGACTCCGCCGAGGCGATGGCTCGACGCTGGGATGTCGACGCCGTGTGCCTGCATGTCCGTCGCGGCGCGACCGGGGTTGTTCGTATGTACATGGCCCGTGGCTATCTGCGTGAGCCCTCGGGCGACCTCGACCTGCCCAGCGTGTACCTGGAGGCGTATGTGATGCGCTTCAAGGAGACCACGCACTAGCGAGCGCACCTTCGGGCTCGGAGCCGCGCGCTCGCTGCTTCGCGCCCGAGGGAGCCTGCTCCTCGCTGTATCGACTCCGGGTCTCGTGCCGCGCTCACTGCTGGAGCGCGTTCGCCCGAGCCCCGTTGAGTCGCCGCCCTGATGACCACGGTCATCAGCCCCCCGACGTCTGTCATCAGGCCCGCCCCTGTTTCGGGCTCGGCGTCTCGTACTTCCTCCGTGTTTCCAGGGGCTTGGCCTCCGAGGCCCTGCGTGGAGACCCTGGCACACCATGTGCTCATGGGTCCTGCATCGGCTGACCTCACCCGGTCCCTTCGCCACCCATCCCCCGAGGAACATCGTCATGGCGCTCTCCCCCATCTCCCGCCCCGTTGGTTCCCTCTCCGCTCCTTCGCTCCCCGCCCGCACGGAGCTGTCGTCGCAGGCGATTCCCCCGCGCACGAAGGAGTCCTCGGTCCAGTCGCTCTTCCAGAAGGATGGCTTCGAGTCTTCGGGTGGCCTCAAGAGCGCCGAGGGTCTCCAGCAGCTCGTGAAGATGCTCGCCGCGCAGGTGCAGTCCCTGGGCGAGCTGGCGCAGGCGCTCGGTGGCGACAAGGGCGGCCCGGGCAAGCTCGGCGACTCCGCTCCCCTGGGCCGGGTGGGTGGCGTGCGCAACCCTGGCTCGATGGGTGAGGGCGCGCCGCGCATGGGCGGGCTTGCGGATCAGGGTATCGCGGGCGCTCCGCCGGCCGGGCTCGATTCCTTCGGCGGCATCCCGGACCTCGGTGGTGAGGGCTCGCAGTTCGGCGGCGTGCCGGACCTCGGTGGTGAGGGCTCGCAGCTCGGCGGCGTGCCCGACCTCGGTGGTGAAGGCTCGCAGTTCGGCGGTGTGCCTGACCTCGGTGGTGAGGGCGCGCAGTTCGGCGGTGTGCCCGACCTGGGCGCGGAGACGGGCATTCCGGACAGCATGCTGCCCCCAATGCCAGGCGCGCCCGTCCCCCAGCAGAAGGCCCTCGCCAGCACGCCCACCGAGCAGCCCGCCGCGGGCGCCACGCCGGTCGACGCGAGCCAGAAGGCCGCGCAGCCCAACGGCGTGAAGAAGGACGGCAACACGCTCACGCTCAACAACGACGGCGACAAGCCGATGACCGTGAACTTCACCCCCAACGCGGGCGAGAAGGCCGTCGACTCCGTCACCCTCCAGCCCGGCGAGAGCCGCACCGTGAAGTTCCCCGAGGGCTGGTCCGGCAACTTCCGCAGCGACGCCGGTGACGGCAAGAACGCCACGCTCGGTGAGGTGAAGTTCAACGGCGGAATGGGTCAGACCTACTACGACGTCAGCTACATCGAGGGCCACAACACCGCCATGACGATGCAGCCGGAGAGCGGTGGCCGGAAGTCGGGAACCCTCGACAACCTGCTCTCCTCCGCCCCCGACGCCGTGAAGGCGAAGGGACCGGACGGCTCCGCGTACGGCATCAAGAAGACCACCACCTCGGATGTGCAGGACTCGTCGGTGGTAGACTTCTTCCGCAAGCACGTCGGCGCGGACCAGGGCTACGTCATCCCCAAGGACGACGCGAGCACGCTGGGAAGTGGTGACAGCAACCTCGTCGTCCACCTGAAGAACCTGACCTGAGCCACCTCGACGCCCCCGCGTCGGCCCCCTCGCCCTCATGAGTGTCCGCTGGCCCCAGAATGTCCCCCGACCCGGGGTCCCCGCCCGGCAGGCCAGGGAAGAGGCCGCTCGCGAGCAGTCCAAGCCCGCTGAAGCCAGGTCCTCGAACAAGCCCGCCGCGAAGGGACCCACCGGGAAGCCTGCCACCGGAGGACGCGTCGGTGCCCGCCCCACCGAGGGCGACAAGGACAGCGCGCAGGGTGGCGTCCATCGCGATGGGATGGAGTCCGGCACCCAGCGCGGCTCCGCGGAGGGACTGGCCGGGGGTTCTCCTCGAGGGACTCCGGAAGGGCTGGCACCCGGCACCACCCGAGGCACCACCCCCTCCGCGCCCAACCCCCAGTCC